>NZ_DASQNA010000048.1 GCF_035645195.1 Paenibacillus sp.
GGCGCTTGGCCCCATGTCGCAGCCGAGCCGCCCGGCGCCCTCCTGCACGGGCGCACCGAGGATGATGCACGCGGTCGATCCCATTCTTCTCTCCTTGAGCAATCGCCAAGCTAGCGAAGGCTTCCGGCGTATTGAACAGCCTAAATTGACAAATGGAGCAAGATACCTGATCAAAATGGCAAGTTATGCATTTCATTCTGGCGTGCGATGGACGATCTCGACCAGCGGCTGATCACACTTCTTCGACATAACGGCCGGCGGAGCGTCTCGGACCTTGCCTTGGAACTGCGCGTTTCGCGCGCCACTGTCCGATCCCGGATGGAGCGCCTAGAGCGCTCCGGGGACATCGTTGGCTATACGGTCATCCTGCGGGCCGACGCGGTTGCGTTGCCTGTGCGCGGGATCATGCTGATCGAGGTGGAGGGCAGGGCCGGGGACCGGGTCGTCGACGCGCTCGGTGGCTTTCCGGAGGTGAGCGCCATTCACACCACCAACGGGAAGTGGGATCTCGTCGTCGAACTGGGGGCGAGCAACCTGTCCGACTTTGACGCCATCCTGCGGCGTGTCCGCCTGATCCCCGGCGTCATTGCCTCGGAAACGAACCTCCTGCTCGCGACGCCGCGAAGCACCCGCGCCCGATTGTAGGGCGCGTTCAGGCCATTGCCGCAGCAAAGCAGAGCGACTCATAAACCGCTTCACACAAGCGGAGCAGACTCCCGAGTGTTTAGGATGTAACTACAATACAATAGATATAGCGTTGTAGCGCGTTCATTGAGTAGATTTCAGGTTGCATTTATTAGAGTTGAAGAAGAAAGTTTCTTTCATCTTGTATAATTGTTGTCGTGAAATGATGAAGCGGTCCATATTTCGCCGCAATGTCAGTTAGATCTCCCCATCTACACATATGACCTTCGTGGGATATTAATCTCATCACAAGAACGGGTACGAGGATGGGGTACACTACATCTTTCAAAGTTGATAGCAGCTGGAGCTCGGGCTTCACCGGCTCCATTTCCCTGGTCAACGCGAATCCCAGTGCCATGAATGGCTGGGTGGTGGAGTTCGATGCCCCGTTCGAGATCACCAATCTCTGGAATGGGGAAATCGTCAGCCGGGTCGGCAACCATTACGTGGTGCGGAACGCCTCCTGGAACGGCTCCGTTGCTCCGAATGGCACCGTGACCTTCGGCTTCCAGGCGAACAGCACAGGCCCGGTCCCACAGCCGGCGGGCTACATCGTCAATGGCACGGCCATCGGCGGAACACCAACCCCGGTCCTTCCGTCGCTCTCCGTCGGAGATATGAGCCTTGTTGAGGGTAACACGGGCACGAAGGAAGCGCTGGTCACCGTCTCGCTCTCCAAAGCTGCAACCGAGACCGTGACCGTGAGCTATGCCACGGCGAACGGCACGGCCTTGGCCGGTGCGGATTATACGGCCAAGTCCGGTACGCTGACCTTCGCGCCGGGAGAGACCACCAAGACGATCGCCGTACCGGTTCTCGGCGATACCGTCGCGGAGAACAATGAAAGCTTCTTCGTGAACCTTTCCTCTCCCTTGAAGGCCACTATTGCCGACGGGCAGGGCGCGGTGACCATCGCCAATGACGATACGGCTGCACCTGCAGCGTCGCTTAGCGTAGCCGATGTCAGCATCACAGAAGGGCAGAGCGGCACCAGTAATGCGGTCTTCACCGTCCGCCTTTCGGCCGCATCCGTCACGCCTGTCACCGTCTCCTATGGAACAAGCAATGGGACGGCTCTTGCAGGAGCCGACTACAC
>NZ_DASQNA010000049.1 GCF_035645195.1 Paenibacillus sp.
AATCGAGTAGGCCCATGCGCAATTGCATGGGCCTCTCCCAGATCCGGACGTGCGGGTCATCGCATCCGGCTCCTCCAAGGTTATCCCCTCTGGAGACGATGTTCATTGTAAAGATCGACGAGTGAGCAAAGACCGATTTCCTGAAACCATTCATTGGGCATGGCCATATGTGCGTGCGCGCAACTGGAGTTGCGCCACGCCGTCATCCGAATCCCCGGCAGCTCTCCCTTGTATCCTCGTCGTCGCAGTACGCGGTGCATTTTACGTACCTTCCGCCAGCTTCTGAGCTGCACGGCCCTGAGTCGCCTGCGAATCCAGCCGTCCATCTCCCGAAAGAACTTGGCACCCCCACCATGCATGAAGTAGTTCGCCCAGCCTCGCAGATAGGGGTTCAGCGTCTTCTTCACCAGCGTTTCCACGTTCACCGTCTGGTTTCGCCGCGTAATCTCTTTAGCCCGTTCCTTGAACTTCCTCTTCGCCTTGTCCGACGGATATACATCATAGTCCCAGAATTTATACCCAAGGAAGGTGAAAGGCGTCTTCCGGCTGTCCATGATCTTCGTTTTATCCGGGTGCACCTTCAGTCCAAGTTCCGCCTCCAGAAAGGACACGACCGTTTTCAGTACGCGCTCTGCCCCTTTCTGCGACTTGCAGCAGATGACGAAATCATCGGCATAGCGCGTAAGGCGATGGCCACGCTCCGTCATCAGCTTGTCGAACGGGTGCAGGTAGATGTTGGCCAGAAGCGGACTAATGACGCCGCCCTGCGGCGTGCCTGTCTCATTCAGGTGGAAGCTTCCGTTCTCCAGTACACCAGCCTTCAAGAATTGCCGGAGCAAGTCCAGCACACTTCCGTCCACCACTTCTTCCCGTACGCGGTCCAACAGCTTCTCGTGCGGAATCGTATCGAAGTAGGCTTTCAGATCGGCGTCGATGACGAAGGGGTACCCTTCCAGCAGGTCCTTGCGGATCTTCTCCAGCGCCATATGCGCACTGCGTCCTGGCCGGAATCCGAAGCTGCAGTCGAGAAATACGTCTTCGAAGATCGGTTCGAGAATCCGCCTTGCCGCGGCTTGTGCAACCCGGTCACCCACAGTTGGGATGCCCAGTGGTCTCTGGGTTCCATCATCTTTTGAGATGTAGACGCGCTTTACCGGTTTGGGCCGGTACGTCTTCGTTCGCATTGCCTCGTGAAGGGCTCGTACGTTGCTCTCCACCTCAGATGCATATGCCTTCACACTCACGCCGTCCACACCCGCGGCTCCCTTGTTGCGTTTCACCTCGCGGAAGGCTTCCTCCAGATTCGGTATGGCCCAGATCTTGTCGATCAGGCTGAACCATTTGCGTTTCTCGCCGTTCCTTACTCCCTCGCGGAAGCGCATGACGCCTTGCGTCTTCTCCTCCATGTGTCTCTGCTTCCTTTCAAGCCCCGGCTGTGTAGCCTTATGGCAATGGGCCGGGCTTACTGGCGTTCGCCCCAGACGGTCTACCCGTTTGTTCGACCTCGGTTCTTCGCGCTTCGTGGCTCCCCGATTTCTGTCTGGCACATGGCGGTTTTTTTTCTGCACTTCTCTTCCCTCGGTTCAGGCTTCGCACAAGTCCCGGCCTTTTGGGTCCGGGCCTGCATCGGCAACTACGTGCCGATTCATCTGCCTTTGCGGCCTTTCGGGCAGACTTTCTCGCTACTATCCATCCTCTGACTTCTCACACGCCGTCACCTGTCCTTGACCATCGCGGTCTTGGGTAAGGCTTACCGCTGTTGGCGGAGCGATGAGACCTCCTTGGGTCACGTCAACCGACTTTCCCCCGAATCCAGTCCTCTTAACTTTCAGAGCCCGTGGTGGTATGGGACGTCCCCTTCTTTGGCAGGGTTGTCCGGCTCTGCCAGCCAGCATGGTTTAGCCGCCTGTTCCGGGTTTTGCCTTCCCATCCTCCGCACCCATCCTCACGGACTGAGCACTATGGGTCGGCTAGCACTTCCGCCACCTCGCGGCGTGCAGGGGACTTTCACCCCCGAGTCGATTGCG
>NZ_DASQNA010000050.1 GCF_035645195.1 Paenibacillus sp.
AATGGCTCGTTTCTTTACATCAAAGCTATATGTTTCAAGCTTCTGCCCTTTCTTTACCATGACGAAAAGCACCCCCTATAGTATTCATCGGTTTTAAACACAGGGTGTTTATCCAATGTCCACTATAAGGGGTGCACTTCAATACTGCGGGGATGGCGTTTGATGTAGCTGCAGCGCTAGACCAGCGCTTTTTTGCCGATATCCGTACGATACTGCTTGCCGTCGTAGCGGATGCGGTCGACGTCCGCGTACGCCTTCCGGCGCGCTTCGTCGATCGTCGCGCCGGTGGTGGTGACGCCGAGCAGGCGGCCGCCGTTCGTGACGATGCGGCCTTGCGCGTCCGTCGACGTGCCCGCGTGGAACACGATCGACTCCTGCACCTCGTCGAGCCCTTCGATCGGATCGCCCTTGCGGTAGCTGCCGGGGTAGCCGCCTGCGGCGAGCACGACGCAGACGGCGGAGTCGTCGCTCCACTTCGGCGGCGCGACTTCGGCGAGGCGTCCTTCGACCGTCGCGAGGAACAGCTCCGCGAGGTCGGACTCGAGCCGGGAGAGCACGACCTGCGTCTCCGGATCGCCGAAGCGGCAGTTGAACTCGATCGTCTTCGGCTTGCCTTCCGGCGTAATCATGAGCCCCGCGAACAGCACGCCGCGGAACGGACGACCTTCCTTCACCATCGCCGCGGCCGTCGGCTTGATAATCGTCTCCACCGCTTCATCGTACACCGACTTCGGCATGTGCGGCACCGGCGAGTACGTGCCCATGCCGCCCGTGTTCGGGCCTTTGTCGTTGTCGAAAATCGGCTTGTGGTCCTGCGCTTCCGGCATCGGGCGAACCGTCTCGCCGTCGACGAACGCGAGGATGCTCATCTCTTGACCGAACAAGCATTCTTCGACGACGACTTTGTCGCCCGCCGCGCCGAACGCTTTGTCGAGCATGATCGTGCGAAGCGCCTCTTCGGCTTCCTCGAGCGTTTGGGCGACGGTGACGCCTTTGCCCGCAGCTAAGCCGTCGGCTTTAATGACGATCGGCGCGCCTTGCTTTCTTACGTATTCCAGCGCCGGCTCGAATGCCGTGAACGTTTCGTACGCGGCGGTCGGGATGCTGTATTTTTTCAGCAAATCCTTCGTGAACGACTTGCTGCCTTCGATGATCGCTGCGGCCTTGCTCGGGCCAAACACCTTGATGCCGGCCGCTTCGAACGCGTCGGCGATCCCTTCGAACAGCGGGTCCTCCGGGCCGATGACGGCGAGGTCGACGGCGTTCTCCTTCGCGAAGGCGGTCAGTTTGTCGAATTCCGTTTCGTTGATGGCGACCAGCTCCGCGACGTTCGCGATGCCGGCGTTGCCCGGCGCGCAGTACAGCTTGCTCACCTTCGGGCTTTGGCTCAGCTTCCAGCAAATCGTATGCTCGCGGCCTCCGCGGCCCACGACGAGAATGTTCATGGCGTGTTCGTCCTCCTTCGGTTTCGTTCTTAGTGTTTGAAGTGACGGACGCCGGTGAACACCATCGCGATGCCGTTCGCGTTCGCCGCCGCGATCGACTCTTCGTCCTTGATCGAGCCGCCCGGCTGGATGATCGCTTTAATGCCGTACTTCGCGGCGAGCTCGACCGTGTCGCCCATCGGGAAGAACGCGTCCGACGCGAGCACCGCGCCTTGCGCCTTCTCGCCCGCTTGCTCGAGCGCGATGCGCGCGGAGCCGACGCGGTTCATTTGGCCGGCGCCGATGCCGATCGTCATGTTGCCGCTCGCGAGCGCGATCGCGTTCGACTTCACGTGCTTGACGACCTTCCACGCGAACAGGAGCTGCTTCAGCTCTTCTTCGGTCGGAGCGCGCTCGGTGACGACTTTGAGGTCGGCCGCTTCGATCTGCTTCGTATCCGTCTCTTGGAACAGCATGCCGCCTTCGACGGACGTCACGAAGTACTTGTCCTCCGTCGGCATGAACGGCAGCTTGAGGAGGCGGATGTTTTTCTTCTTCGTCAGCGTCTCGAGCGCTTCCGGCGCGAAGTCCGGCGCGATGACGATTTCGAGGAAAATTTCGTTCAGCTTCGCCGCCGTCTGCGCGTCCACCGGACGGTTGAGCGCGACGATGCCGCCGAAGATCGACGTCGGGTCCGCTTCGTACGCCTTCGTGAACGCTTCGAAGATGTCGCCGCCGATGCCGACGCCGCACGGGTTCATGTGCTTCACGGCGACCGCCGCCGGCTCGTCCGTGAACTCGCGGAGAATCTGGAGCGCCGCGTTCGCGTCGTTAATGTTGTTGTAGCTCAGCTCTTTGCCGTGCAGCTGCTGCGCGTTCGCGAGGCTGCCCGCGCCGGCGAGCGGCTTTTTGTAGAAGGCTGCTTTCTGGTGCGGGTTTTCGCCGTAGCGCAGATCCTGCACCTTCTCGTACGTGACGGTGACGCGTTCCGGCAGCGTAACGCCGAGCTGCGCGCTGAGGTAGTCGCCGATCAGCGCGTCGTAGGCGGCCGTGTGGCGGAACGTTTTCGCGGCGAGCTTCTTGCGCGTCTCGAGCGTCGTGTCGCCGTGCGTCTGGATTTCCTCCAGCACTTGGGCGTAGTCCGCCGCGTCGACGACGACCGTCACGAACGCGTGGTTTTTCGCCGCGGAGCGCAGCATCGACGGGCCGCCGATGTCGATGTTTTCGATCGCGTCCTCGTAGGATACGTTCGGCTTCGAGATCGTTTGCTGGAACGGGTACAGGTTGACCGCCACGAGATCGATGTAGCCGAGATTCAGCTCCTCCATCTGTTTGCGGTGCTCTTCGCTGTCGCGCACGGACAAGAGGCCGCTGTGCACCGCCGGGTGCAGCGTCTTCACGCGTCCGTCGAGAATTTCGGGGAAGCCCGTTACGTCGCTGATGCCCGTCACCGGGATGCCTTTGCTCTCGAACAGCGTCTTCGTGCCGCCCGTGCTGATGATTTCGTAGCCCAGCTTCACGAGCTCGGCCGCGAAGGCGTCGATGCCGGTTTTGTCGGAGACGCTGATGAGCGCTCGTTTGTTCGCCACTTTGGGGTACCTCCTAAAATATTAAGTAAATTGATGTTTTATATGGTAAGGGGGGGGGCTGGTTCGGCGCCGCCGCGGGCGGTGTAACCGCATTTTTGCGGTTATTCCGCCTTTTCGGTGCCGCCGCGGGCGGTGTAGCCGCATTTTTGCGGTTATTTCGCCTTTTCGGTGCCGCCGCTGGCGGTTTAACCGCATTTTTGCGGCTATTTCGCCTTTCCGGTGCCGCCCCTGGCGGTGTAGCCGCATTTTTGCGGTTATCTTCCCGTATCAACACCGCCGCAGGGCCCGCCACCGCCGGGTAAGGAACATTTGTCCCTTACAGACCGCCGCAGGGCCCGCCAACCGTCGGATAAGGAACATTTGACTCTTACAGACCGCCGCAGGACCCGCCGACCGCCGAATAAGGAACATTTGTCCCTTACAGACCGCCGCAAGCCCCGCCAACCGCCGGATAAGGAACATTTGTCCCTTACAGACCGCCGCAGGGCCCGCCGACCGCCGGATAAGGAACATTTGTCGCTTACAGACCGCCATAACGCCCGCCGACCGCCGGATAAGGAACATCTGTCGCTTACGCACCGGCGCCCGGCCTGGGCGGACCGAGAACGCTACAGCCCGAGGCCGCCCTCCACGACGACGCGGCGGCCGTCGAGGCGGACGCGGTCCTCCGCGAAGGCGCGCACGACGGCGGGGTACAGCCGGTGCTCGATGACCTGCACGCGCGGATACAGCGTATCCGCCGTGTCGTCCGGCAGCACCGCCAGCGCCTCCTGCGCGATGATCGCGCCGCTGTCCATGCCGCCGTCGACGAAGTGCACCGTGACGCCGGCGACTTTGGCGCCGTAGGCGAGCGCCTGCTCGACCGCGTGCAGTCCCGGGAACGCCGGGAGCAGCGAAGGATGTATGTTAAGAATGCGGTTTTCGAACGCATCGAGCAGCACGGACGTCACCAAGCGCATATAGCCGGCGAGCACGATGAAATCGATGCCGCGCTCCCGCAGCTCGCGAACGACGTCCGCCTCGTACGCCTCGCGCGACGCGTACGACTTCGGGCGCACCGCGTACACCGGCACGCCGAGCCGCTCCGCGCGCTCGATCGCGCCGGCGCCCGGCTTGTCGCACACGAGCAGCGCCACTTCATAAGGCGAAGCGGCGTCCCGGACGCTTGCCGAGACCACCGCTTCGAAGTTGGAGCCCGAGCCCGAAGCGAAAACGGCGACTCGCTTTTTCGCCATTTACGCCTCGGTCCCTTCGAACGTCACGACGCCTTCGCCTTCGGTGATCACGCCGATGTCGTACGGCGTCTCGCCCGCCGCCGCCAGGGCGCGCATCGCTTCCTCGCGCGCGTCCGCCGGCACGACGATGACGTAGCCGATGCCCATGTTGAACGTGCGGTAGCAGTCGTCGTGCGTCAGCGCGCCTTCGGAGCGGAGCAGCTCGAAGATCGGCGGCATCGGCCACGAGCCGAGGCGAATGTGCGCGTTCACCCCTGCCGGCAGCACGCGCGGGATGTTCTCGATGAAGCCGCCGCCCGTAATATGCGCCATGCCGCGCACCTCGACCGCATCGAGCAGCGCGAGCACCGGCTTCACGTAAATGCGCGTCGGCGCGAGCAGCGCTTCGCCGAGCGTGACGCCGCCGAGGGCGTCGACGCGGTCGTTCACGCCGTACTTGCCGCTGTCGAGCAGAAGCTTGCGCACGAGCGAGAAGCCGTTGCTGTGCACGCCGCTCGACGCGAGGCCGATGATGGCGTCGCCCGGACGGATCGTGCTGCCGTCGATCATTTTCGATTTGTCGACCACGCCGACGGTGAAGCCCGCGATGTCGTATTCGCCGTCTTGGTACATGCTCGGCATTTCGGCCGTTTCGCCGCCGATCAAAGCGCAGCCGGCTTGAACGCAGCCTTCCGCGACGCCGGCGACGATGCGCTCGACCTTCTCCGGCACGAGCGTGCCGATCGCGAGATAGTCGAGGAAGAAGAGCGGCTCCGCGCCCTGCACGACGATGTCGTTCACGCACATGGCGACGCAGTCGATGCCGACCGTGTCGTGCTTATCCGCCGCGAACGCGACCTTTAGCTTCGTGCCGACGCCGTCGGTGCCGGACACGAGAATCGGCTCCTTGTACTTCTCGCGGTCCATGGCGAACAGGCCGCCGAAACCGCCGAGGCCCCCGAGCACTTCCGGGCGCGTCGTGCGGGCGACGTGGCGCTTCATTCGTTCCACCGCTTCATTGCCGGCCGCGATGTTGACGCCGGCTTGCTTATACGCTTCTGACACGAGCCATGTCACCTCACTTAATATCGACTCCGCCGCCGGTCGGACGCCCGAAGCAGACATGCGTCGGCCGCGATTTCGCCGCGAAACCGGCAACATCGCGGGACGCACCGGCGCTGACCGGCGGGAAGAGCGTTTCGCAATCATTGAACAAATCCGTAATCCGTTACAAGGCGGCCCATCCGATCAGCACTTCGCGATGAGCGCCTTCTCCGCTTCCTCCGGCGACAGCGTCGGGTACTTGTTGTCGAAGCACGCCATGCACAGCCCACCCTCGAGCTTAGCGCCCTGCGCGCCGATCGACTCGACCAAGCTTTCCTTGCTCAGGAAGTGCAGCGAGTCGGCGTTGATCAGCTCCCGGATCTCCTCCACCGACTTCGAGGAAGCGATCAGCTCGCCGCGCGTCGGCGTGTCGATCCCGTAGAAGCACGGGTTCGCGAAAGGCGGCGACGTAATGCGCACGTGCACCTCGACGGCGCCCGCCTCGCGCAGCAAATTGACGATGCGGCGAGACGTCGTGCCGCGCACGATCGAGTCGTCGATCATGACGACGCGCTTGCCTTCGACGACCTTGCGCACCGCGGACAGCTTCATTTTCACGCCTTGCTCGCGCAGCTCCTGCGACGGCTGGATGAACGTCCGGCCCGTATAGCGGTTCTTGATCAGCCCGAGCTCGTACGGGATGCCGGTCTGCTCCGCGAAGCCGATCGCCGCGGAAATCGACGAATCCGGCACGCCGGTGACGACGTCCGCGTCGACGAACGAATCCATCGCGAGACGCTTGCCCATCCGCTTGCGCGCGGTATGGATGTTCACCTCGTCGATGTCGCTGTCGGGGCGCGCGAAGTAAATATACTCCATCGAACACACCGATTTGCGCGGCGCCGGATCGGCGAACCGATCCTCATGCATGCCGTTCTCGTCGAACACGAGAAGCTCGCCCGGCGCGACGTCGCGCACGTACTCGGCGCCGACGGCGTCGAACGCGCACGTCTCCGACGAGAACAGCCACGCGTCGCCGAGGCGGCCCAACACGAACGGCCGCAGCGCGTGCTGGTCGCGCGCCGCGACCATCTTGTCGTTCGTGATGAACACGAACGCGAACGCGCCGTTCAGCCGCCGGAGCGATTCCTTCACCGCTTCCTCGATCGACGGCGCCTTCGACCGGGCGATCAGATGCGCCACGACCTCCGTGTCGCTCGTCGTCTGGAAGATCGAGCCGGCTTCCTCGAGCTCGCGCCGAATGTCCGGCGCGTTCACGATGTTGCCGTTCGTCGCGATGGCGAGATCGCCGTCGCGCCATTTGAACACGAGCGGCTGCGCGTTCGCGAGCTTGCTCTCGCCCGACGTCGAATACCGGACGTGGCCGATGCCGACCTTGCCGGGCAGCTCCGCGAGCCGGGTCTGGTCGAAGATCTCCTTGACCAGCCCCATGCCGCGGTGGTAATTGAACTCGCGTCGGTTCACCGTGCAGATGCCGCCGCTCTCCTGGCCGCGATGCTGCAGCGCGTGCAGCCCGTAATAGCAGAGCGACGCCGCCTCGGGGTGATTCCACACCCCGAAGACGCCGCACTCCTCGCGCAATTTATCGAAAATATCCCGATCGTTCGTACCTTCGTTGAAATAATCACCCGTCCAAAGCGGCTGCACCGGCAAAGACGAACTCATTTCATCAGACACGGGATCGCGTCCTTCCACGTAGTTTCGAGAACGTCGACGGCGACGTCGATCACAGTGGACCCGTTCACCGTCACGTTCAGCTTCGATCCGCACACCGTCCCGATGCGCGCCATCGGCACGCCTTCCTCGACCAAATGCAGCTGCAGCGCGTCCGCTTGCTCCGGACGGCACGTCAGCAGCACGCGCGACTGCGACTCGCTGAACAGCGCGACGTCGTTGCGCAGGCCCGGCGCGTTCCAAGAGATGTTCGCGCCGATGCCGCCGCTGATGCAGCTCTCCGCCAGCGCGACGGCCAAACCGCCCTCGGACAAGTCGTGCGCCGAAGCGACCAAACCGCCCTGAATCGCGGACAGGACAGCCTTCTGCAGACGCTTCTCGACGTCCAGATCGATCTTCGGCGGACGGCCTTCCGTCACGCCGTGGACGACCAATTGGAACTCGCTGCCGCCGAGCTCGGCGAACGTTTCGCCCAGCAGGAACACGACGTCGCCTTCGTTCTTGAACGCCTGCGTCGTGACGTGGTTCACGTCGTGCACGAGGCCGACCATGCCGATGACCGGCGTCGGGTAAATCGCGCCGCGCGCGTTCTCGTTGTACAGCGAGACGTTGCCGCCGATGACCGGCGTATCGAGGACGCGGCACGCTTCCGACATGCCGTCGGTCGCCTTCTCGAGCTGCCAGAAAATTTCCGGCTTATCCGGGGAGCCGAAGTTCAGGTTGTCGGTCAGCGCCAGCGGCTCGCCGCCGGAGCAGACGACGTTGCGCGCCGCTTCCGCGACCGCGATCCGTCCGCCGACTTCCGGATCCAAGTAGACGTAACGACCGTTGCAGTCCGTCGACATCGCAAGTCCCTTGCGCGTGCCGTCGACGCGAACGACCGCCGCGTCGGAGCCCGGGCGCACGACCGTCGCCGTGCGGACCATGTGGTCGTATTGACCGTAGACCCATTCCTTCGACGCGACCGTCGGGGAGGCGAGCACCTTCAGCAGCGCGCCTTCGACGTCCGTCACCTCAGGGTACCGCAGCGTGTCGATCGAACCGTTGCGGACATAATACTCCGGTACGACGGACGGCTTGTGGTACATCGGGCAATCGTCGACCAAAGCCGTCACCGGCATGTCGCCGACGACTTCGCCGTGATGGACCAAAGTCAACCGGCCCGTATCCGTCACCTTGCCGACGACTTCGCAGAAGAGGCCCCACTTGTGGAAGACCGCCTTCACTTCTTCTTCCTTGTCCGGCGTCGTGACGAACAGCATGCGCTCCTGCGATTCGGAGAGCATCATTTCGTACGCCGTCATGCCCGGCTCGCGCTGCGGCACTTTGTCGAGCCACAGCTCCATGCCGTTGCCAGCCTTCGACGCCATCTCCGCGGAGGAGCACGTGAGGCCCGCCGCGCCCATGTCCTGGATGCCGAGGACGAGCCCTTTGTCGATCACTTCCAAACAAGCCTCCATGACGAGCTTCTCCATGAACGGGTCGCCGACCTGCACGGCCGGACGCTTCGCTTCGGACTCTTCCGTCAGCTCCTCGGACGCGAACGTCGCGCCGTGGATGCCGTCGCGGCCCGTCGCCGGTCCGACGTAGAACACCGGGTTGCCGACGCCGCGCGCGATGCCGCGCTGAATGCGGTCATGATCAATCAAACCGACGCACATCGCGTTAACCAAAGGATTCCCTTCATACGACTCGTCGAACATGACCTCGCCGCCGACCGTCGGGATGCCGATGCAGTTGCCGTAGCCGGCGATGCCGCTGACGACATGCTCGAACAAATATTTCACGCGGTCGTTCTCAAGGCGCCCGAAGCGCAGCGAGTTCATGAGCGCCACCGGACGCGCGCCCATCGAGAATATATCCCGAATGATGCCGCCGACGCCCGTCGCCGCGCCTTGGTACGGCTCGATCGCCGACGGGTGGTTGTGCGACTCGATTTTGAACACGACCGCTTGGTTGTCGCCGATGTCGACGATGCCCGCGCCTTCGCCCGGACCCATGAGGACGCGCGGCCCGGAGATCGGGAACTTTTTCAGCACGACCTTCGAGTTTTTGTAGGAGCAGTGCTCCGACCACATGACGCTGAATACGCCGATTTCCGTGTAGTTCGGGAGACGTCCGCCGAGATGGCCGATGACCTTCTGGTACTCGTCGTCCGTCATGCCCATTTGCTTATATAACTGCTGATCGCGGATTTGCTCCGGCGTCGGTTCCAAGTTAGCGAGCTGCTGCTGTGCCATGCGCGGTTCCCCTCCAAGCATTCAAAACTGACGTAAACATGCGCTTGCCGTCTTCCGAGCCGAGCAGCGCATCGACCGCGCGCTCCGGGTGCGGCATCATGCCGAGCACGTTGCCGCGCTCGTTCGTGATGCCGGCGATGTCGGCGACCGAGCCGTTCGGGTTCTCGCCGCTGTAGCGGAATGCGATTTGACCGTTCGCTTCAAGCCGCGCGAGCGTCTCTTCGTCGCAATAATAGTTGCCTTCGCCGTGCGCGATCGGAATCGAAATCTTCTCGCCCGCTTTGTAATCCCGCGTGAACGGCGTGTCGTTGTTCGCCACTTCCAGCGTCGCCGGCGCGCAGCGGAATTTCAGCGAGTTGTTGCGGCGCATCGCGCCCGGAAGCAGTCCGGACTCGAGCAAAATTTGGAACCCGTTGCAAATGCCGAGAACGTATTTGCCGGCGTCCGCCGCCTTGCGCACTTCCTCCATGACCGGCGAAAAGCGCGCGATCGCGCCCGACCGCAGGTAGTCGCCGTACGAGAAGCCGCCCGGCACCAAAATGAGATCGAATTTCGAAAGATCCGTCGCCTGGTGCCATACGTACTCGACCGGCTGCTGGATCGTGTGCTCGACCGCTTTGTAGCAGTCGATGTCGCAGTTCGAACCCGGGAATACGAGCACCGCCACATTCATTGCCGAAGGTGTCGACATCGCTTATTCCCCTTTCAGTTCGAAGCGATAGTCCTCGATGACCGTATTGGCGAGCAGCTTTTCGCACATCTCGCGCACGCGCTCTTCGGCGACCTTCGCGTCGTTCGTGTCCAGGTTCAGTTCCATGTACTTGCCGATGCGCACCTCGCCGACTTCGTCGAAGCCCATCGAATGCAGCGCGCCTTGCACCGCCTTGCCTTGGGGGTCGAGCACGTTTTCCTTCACCGTTACGAATACCGTCGCTTTCATGGCTCTCGTCCAGCCTCCTAATTGGTAAAATTTATCCTCGGGTTACGCCCGTAATGCGGCGATAAATTTCGCGATAACGCTTCGTCGTTTCCTCGACGACTTCAAGCGGCAGCGGGTCCGGCTCGCTGTTCTGATCCCAATCGGAATTCGCGAGGTACGTGCGGACCGGCTCCTTGTCCATCGAGTCGATCTCGATGTCGAGCGCGTAGTTCTCTTCCGCCCAAAACCGCGACGAATCCGGCGTGAACAGCTCGTCGATTAAGATGAGCTCGCCGTCCAGCAGCCCGAACTCGAACTTGCAATCGGCGAGAATGATGCCTCTTGCGCGCAGCCGTTCGTGCGCATAGCGGTACAGCTCGATGCTGACGTCGCGCAGCTTCTCGGACAGCTCGTCGCCGACCTGGCGCTTCATTTCGTCGAACGAAATGTCCACGTCATGGCCGACGTCGTTCTTCGCCGCCGGCGTGAAGATCGGCTCCGGCAGCTGCGCGTTCTTGCGCGTGCCCGGCGCGAGCTCGATGCCGTTGACGGCGCCCGTCTTCTGGAACTGCCGCCAGCCGCCGCCGGTGAGATAGCCGCGCACGACGCATTCGATGTCGATGCGGCGCGCCTTCTTCGTCACCATGACGCGGTCGCGCAGCTTTTCTTTATCCGTCACGTAGCCGCCGAGTTTATCGACGTCCGCGTGGACGAGATGGTTCGCGACGATGCCTTTCGTTTCCTCGAACCAATGCACGCTCAGCCGGTTCAGGACGTTGCCTTTGTCCGGCACGGCCGGTTTTAAGATATAGTCGAAAGCGGAAATGCGGTCGGTGACAACGATGAGGAAATGCTCCCCGAGGTCGTACAGCTCGCGCACTTTGCCTTTGTAAACGAGCGGGGCTCCGACGTACGGAGCGGCGGTGGAGATCGCTTCGGGCAGGCTGCTCACGGTCGCGCCCCCCTTAGATCAGCTCGAGCCGACGGAAAATCGTGTCGACGTGCTTAAGATGCCAGCTCGGGTTGAACGCGTCGTCGATCTCTTCCGGCGACAGCACGGACGTAATTTCCGGCGTTTCGGCGATAATGTCGCGGAAGTGGCGCTGCGTCTCCCACGCCTGCATCGCGCGCGGCTGCACCGTGTCGTACGCCTGCTCGCGGCTCCAGCCTTTGTCGATCAGCTTCGTCATGATGCGGCCGGAGAACGGCACGCCGTACGTGCGCTCCATGTTGCGCTTCATGTTCTCCGGGAACACCGTGAGGTTCTTGATGATGTTGCCGAGGCGGTTCAGCATGTAGTCGAGCAGCGTCGTCGCGTCCGGCAGGATGATGCGCTCGACCGACGAATGGCTGATGTCGCGCTCGTGCCACAGCGGCACGTTCTCGTATGCGGAAATCATGTGGCCGCGGATGACGCGGGCGAGGCCCGAAATGTTCTCGCAGCCGATCGGGTTGCGCTTGTGCGGCATCGCCGACGAGCCCTTCTGGCCCTTCGCGAACGGCTCTTCCACTTCGCGGAACTCGGATTTCTGCAGCGCGCGGATTTCCGTCGCGAATTTGTCGAGCGAAGTCGCGATGAGCGCCAGCGTCGCCATATATTCGGCGTGGCGGTCGCGCTGCAGCGTCTGCGTCGAAATCGGCGCCGGCGTAATGCCGAGCTTCTGGCAGACGGACGCTTCGACGTGCGGGTCGATGTTCGCGTACGTGCCGACGGCGCCGGAAATTTTGCCGAACTGCACGCCGTTCGCCGCATGGCGGAACCGCTCGAGGTTGCGCTTCATCTCTTCGTACCAGAGCGCGAGCTTGAGGCCGAACGTCGTCGGCTCCGCGTGCACGCCGTGCGTGCGGCCCATCATCGCGGTGTCTTTGTACCGAACGGCTTGCTCTTTGAGAATGTCGATAAACCGAATGATGTCCGCTTCGAGAATGCCGTTCGCCTGCTTCAGCAAGTAGCCGAGCGCCGTATCGACGACGTCGGTCGACGTGAGGCCGTAGTGCACCCATTTCCGCTCCGGTCCGACCGTCTCGGATACCGCGCGCGTGAACGCGATGACGTCATGGCGCGTCTCCTGCTCGATCTCGTAGATGCGATCGATGTTGAAGCTCGCGTTGGCGCGCAGCGCTTCGACGTCTTCCTTCGGGATGACGCCGAGCTCGCTCCACGCCTCGCACGCCGCCAGCTCCACCTCGAGCCAAGCTTGAAACTTGTTCTGCTCCGTCCAGATCGCGGCCATTTCCGGCCGGCTGTAACGTTCCAACATGTTCGGTTCCTCCGCCACTTTTTGAGTTTTATATGATGAAAACGGTCCGCCGCCGCCGAGACTGATTCGGTCCCCGAACGGCGGAGCCGCGCTTACGCTATCTTTCGACCGCTCGCTCGCGAAACTACGTCCAAATGCCGCATGTTTCGATCCACTGCAGCGCCTTCGCCGGGTCGTCCGTCAGCAAATTGATGTGGCCCATCTTCCGGCCGCGCTTCGCCTCCGCCTTGCCGTACAAATGCACCTTCGCGGTCACGCCTTCCGGCAGGCTCCGCTCGCCTTCGCCCTCGAGCCACCGCAGCGTCGGTTCGATATGCTCGCCGAGCAAGTTAACCATCACGACCGGCGTCAGGAGGCGCGGCTCCGGTAGCGGCAAGCCGCATACCGCCCGCAGATGCAGCTCGAACTGCGACACGCTGCAGGCGTCCATCGTGTAGTGGCCCGAATTGTGCGGCCGCGGCGCGAGCTCGTTCACGAACAACGTGCCGTCCGCCTTCAGGAACATCTCGACGGCAATCAGCCCGACGACGTTCAGCGAATTCGCGATATCCGCCGCCATCCGGCGGGCGCGCCCCGCGACGTCGTCCGGGATGAGCCCGTCCGCCGCCGTCGACGTGTGCAGAATGCTGTTCACGTGCACGTTCCAAGCCGGCGGGAACGTCCGCACCTCGCCGTCCAACCCGCGCGCGGCGATGACGGACAGCTCCCGTTCGAAATCGACGAACTGCTCGAGCACGAGCTCGACCGCGCCGCCGCCGAGCGCCGTGAACGCCTCCGCGGCCTGCTCGGCGCGCCTGATGACGAATTGGCCCTTCCCGTCATAGCCGCCTGTCGCGGTTTTCAGCACGCACGGCAGGCCAAATTCCTGGATCGCCTCGCGCAAATCCGCGGTCGACTCGATGGCGCGGTACGGCGCCACCCGGACGCCCGCCGCTTCAATGGCGCGCTTCTCGCGCAGCCGATGCTGCGTCGTCCGCAGCAGCTCGCTGCCCTGCGGCACGTACGACTCCCGCTCCAGCACCGCCGCCACGCCCGCGTTCACGTTCTCGAACTCGTACGTGATCACGTCGGCGAGCGACGCGAGCTCCCGCGCCGCGCGCTCGTCCGCGTACGCGGCCGTCACCTGGCGGTCCGATACTTGTCCGCAAGGCGAATCCGGCGTCGGATCGAGCGTGACGAACCGATATCCCATTTCGCGCCCTTTCAGCGCCAACATGCGGCCGAGCTGGCCGCCCCCGAGCACGCCGATCGTCGCGCCGGGCAACACTCTCTTCATGTCAATGGTTTCCATGTCGGTAGTATCTCCAATTTACGGTAGGTTATCGCCGATTGCTTCTACTTCCGCGCGCGTGTTCGCGCGGCGTTCCTTCAGCCTTGCCGCCACCTCGGGGTCGAAGGCGCCTACGATCTGCGCCGCGAGCAGCCCCGCGTTCGTCGCGCCCGCCGCGCCGATCGCGACCGTCGCCACCGGAACGCCGGCCGGCATCTGCACGATCGACAGCAGCGAATCCAGTCCGTTCAGCGCCGCGGACTTCACCGGCACGCCGATGACCGGCAGCTCCGTCTTCGCCGCGATCATGCCGGGCAAATGAGCGGCGCCGCCCGCACCCGCGATAATGACCTTGATGCCCCGCTCCCGGGCCTGCTCCGCGTATTCGAACATGAGATCGGGCGTCCGATGCGCCGAAACGACCCGTTTCTCGTACGGCACGCCGAGCGCTTCGAGCGTCTCGCAAGCCAGCTTCATCGTTTCCCAATCCGATTTGCTGCCCATAACGACGCCGACAATCGGTGTAGACACGTCATCCATCTCCTTATCCTTAATTAATTAGAGTATCTTAACCTGAATTTCCGCCCTCGTACAAAACAAAAGTCCGGGCGCAGCTCCGCGCATCGCGCAGTCCCAGGACGAAAAAAGCGTTTGTCGTAAATTCCTTTATTCATCTTTAGTGTACCAATGCTTACACGGCTATGTCAACGCAAAAAGCGAACATTCTCTCAACCGTTTTCAATATAGTTCGTATTTTCGCAAACATCCGCCTTTCCAAAAAAATAGTGACTCAAGTTCCAAGTTATGGTATTATGATGGTAATTTAGTAGGATGAAAATACTGACTTCGATACAGGCAAACGGCAAACTTTACCGAAAGGGAAGGACGCAAAGCTATGGGTCTACCGCTTCGCAAGAAGCCACGATCGCCAAGCTGCCCTAGGGAAAGACACACCTACGGGCGTGTCTTTTTTTAGCGTTATTGCGCTTTGCCCGCGGAAGTGGGGAGTGAATGAAATGCTCGAACGCGAAGAAGAAACGGTCGGAAAAATCATATACTCCGCCGAAGTCGACCACGAAGCCCTTCTCCATGAAGACATCCGGGACATCCAATTATTGATTCTCCGCATGACGGTCGCCCTGGTAGGGTCCTGCCGCTACTGCCACATGATCTCGCCGGACTTCGAAGACCCCTCCCCTATCTACTGCTCGAAAGCGAGCGACAACTGCTACCCGCAGAAATGCAGCGTAGAACATTGTTTTTCCTGCGGCGAGTACAAATCAAAGATTCTTTAAAAATGTAACCGCTTTACCCTCGCGCCTTAGCAAACCTTTAACGGTTTATAGGAATCTTAATGTGCTATACTTCTTTTCATAGATTCTTACAAAACCGATAAAGGTGTCGATTCCCCGATGAAGCCATACGTCATCCAGTGCCGCGGCGCGGTCGTGCGCCCGGCGCGCTCCGTCAACGAAACCATCCTCCGCGTCGACGATTTCCGCGTTTCCGCAGGGGAGCAAGTGGCCGTCATGGGACCCAGCGGCTCCGGCAAGTCGACGCTGCTGAACGTCGTCGCCGGGATGACCCGCCCCGCCGAGGGGCAGGTCACCGTCCTCGGCGTAGACCTGTACGCCCTCCCGGAAAGTTCGCGCGACCGGTTTCGCGGCGAGCGCATCGGCTACGTCTTTCAGAACTTCCACCTCTTCCCCTACATGAGCGCGATGGACAACGTGCTGGTGCAGCACGCCGTGCACCCCCGATGGAGCGAATCCGAGGCCAAAGCGCGCGCCGCGGAGCTGCTTCGGCGCGTCGGCCTCGGCCATCGAGCGGCGCTCAAGAGCTCGCTTCTGTCGCGAGGCGAGCAGCAGCGCGTCGCGATCGCGCGGGCGCTGCTCCACGAGCCCAGCCTCGTGCTGGCGGACGAGCCCACAGGCAATCTGGATGTCGCGACCGCCGGCGCCGTCATGGACATGCTGTGCGGATTATGCCGCGAACGCGGCGCGGCGCTCGTCGCCGTCACCCACGACGAGCTCGTCGCCGCCCGCTTCGAACGGAAGGAGCGGATGTCCGAGCTGAATCAAATTTACAAAGAAGCTCTGTCTCCGAAGGAGGCTTCCGCATGAGCGCGCTGCGCCTCCTTCTCCTGCAGCTGCGGGGACGAAAATACTCCTTCTTGTTCATGTGTCTCGTCGTCAGCGTCGCCGCGGCGCTCGTATTTACGGTCTCTTCCGTATCCGCCAGCTTGCGCGAAGGTTTGCTGCAACAAGCCGGAACCTACGAAATCGTCGTCGGCGCGGAGGGCAGCGCCACGCAGCTCGTGCTCAGCAGCGTGATGCGGGCCGACGTCCCTAACGGCAACATCGATCGCAGCATATACGAACGATTGACGGACGACCCTCGGGTGCTGAAAGCCGTTCCGCTCGCTTTGGGCGACTCCTACATGGGGCTCTCCATCGTCGGCACGACGCGGGACTATTTCACGCCGCACCGCGAAGGTCTTCCCGAACGGTTCGCGCTGCGCGGCGGCGAGTGGTTCGCCAAGTCGGGCGACGTCGTGCTGGGCGCCGAAGCCGCCGAGCGGACCGGCCTCTCCGTCGGCGACGAATTCCACGGCAACCATGGCGTCGGCGGCGCCCACGGCGAGGCGCACGAAGACGAATACCGCGTTGTAGGCGTCTTGCGCCCTGTCGGTTCGGCGGACGATCTCGGGCTGTTCACCCCGCTGGAGAGCGTATGGG
Organism: Paenibacillus sp.; assembly: GCF_035645195.1. Classification (NCBI taxonomy): domain Bacteria; kingdom Bacillati; phylum Bacillota; class Bacilli; order Caryophanales; family Paenibacillaceae; genus Paenibacillus; species Paenibacillus sp. The sequence continues at coordinate 16,395 of NZ_DASQNA010000050.1, forward strand.
ACGCGCACGGCGAAGAGGCGGAGCACGGCGACATCACCGCCGTGCTGCTGAAGCCGGAACAGCTCGGCTTCGCGCCCGCCCTTCGCGAAGAGCTGAACGAGCTGCCCGGCGTCCAAGCGGAATATCCGGTTCGCGTTTTCCGCGAGCTGCTCTCCATGTTCCGCCTCGGCGAGAGAGCGGCCCAGCTGATCGGCGGCGTCAGCGTCCTGCTGTGCGCGCTCGCGGTGGCGTTCGCCGTGCTCAGCACGAACGTCCAGCGCCGCTCCGAAATGGCGCTGCTGAGGGCGCTCGGTATGAACAGAACGATCGTTCTAGGTAACCTGCTGCTCGAGACCGCGCTGCTGGCCGGCTGCGGCTCGGCCGCCGGTTTCGGCTTGTCGGCCGCCGTCTTCGCCTTCGCGCGCCGCTACGCCCTGTCGGCTTGGGGCGTAGCGCTGCCGCCCGTCGCCCCGGACGCCGTTACGGCCATTGCCTTCGTGGGCGGGCTGTGGCTGTTGATCGCGCTGTGCGTCAGCCCGCTGATCGGCCTCTATCGCAAAGACGCCCAACACGGATTGCAGCATATCCATTCTTGAGAAATCACAAGTGATCAAAGGAGAGACGCCGTTATGCACCGACTGCGGATCCAACGCCTCATAGCCATCATAGGGACGGTTCTCGCGGCCGCCCTGCTTACCTCCTGCGGACAGACTGCGCAGCCGGTCGGAGCGGCAGGCCAAGCCGACGCCGCGCATGGAGCCGATGCCGACGGGGCGATGACGACGATCGCGTTCGATCAATTTTTCACGCCCTCGAACGACGGCACCGGACAAGTCACCGAGTTCATGCAAAGCCTGAACGGCAAGAAAGTCGGAATCGTCGGCTACATGACCGAACTCACCCCGATCGACAATCGCTTCGTCTATTTGGTGCCGACCGCCGGCGCGATTTGTCCGTTCTGTTCCGCGGACAACCCGCTGTATATGGAGGCGATCGCCGTGTACTTGCCGGAGCATCAGAAAGACCTCCAGTACACCCAGGAAGCCCTATGGGCTTACGGGACGCTGGAGGTCGGGGAACAGGTCGACGAAGCGACCGGTTTGATCAGTATGTTTCGTCTCAATGCGGACTCCGTTGAAGTGTATCAGGCGAGGTAATCCCCTCGCCTGATTTTTTTATGCGCCGAGAAACCGTTCGATCGCCCAATAGCCGCCGACGAGAATGAGCAGCGAAGAGGCGAGCTGCACGGCCGGCTTGTACAGCTTCGTGTTTTGCACGTATTTCAGCGCCGGCAGCGCGGCGAGCACCAGGAGCAGCTGCATCGCTTCGATGCCAAGATTGAAGCTCAGCAGCGACACCGCCAAATGCTGCGGCGGAATCGTCATGTCGATCAAGAGGTTTGCGAAGCCGAGACCGTGGATCAAGCCGAACGCGAAAGTGAGCATCCAGCGTCGTTTCGCTTCTTTCCGAAATAAGTTTTCGGCCGCGACATAGACGATGCTGAGCGCGATCGCGATCTCGATCCACTGCGCGGGGAGCCGAACGATGCCGAACATCGCGAGCGAGATCGTGATGCTGTGCGCGACGGTGAACGACGTGACGATGGCCGCGTACGTCTTGAAATTCGTGCGCAGGAGCAGAAGGGCGAGCAAAAACAGCAAATGGTCGTAGCCCGTTAAAATGTGTTCCATGCCGAAGACGAAAAACTGCATCCACCCTTCCGGCGCGTCCGACGCGACGGAGCCTTCAGCGACGACCGCTTTCCACAAGCGATTGTCCCCTTTGATCAAATGCTCTTCCGTCGTTTCTCCGTGCGTAAAGGTTAACAGGTTGACGTAGCTCGTATTTCCGTCGTTCCGATACAGCCCATCCTCGATGCTTACCGTTTGTCCGGCATCCACGGCGGGGTACGCGTACGACAAAGCGACGAACATTTTATCGCCCCTTTGCCCGTAGGAAACTTCCCTCAGCTCTCCCCGCTGCGCGATGCCGTCGACCTGCAGCACGACGTGACGGCCGATCCATCCGTCCAATTCGGCTCTCGCCGACTGCACTTCCGCTTCCGTCAACGCCCCGTTCCCGTCCGCGTCCGCCGACGTCGATTCGATGACGGACAATTCGTCGATCGAGAACTTGAATTCTGTTGCGTCCGGTTGAAGCTTTAATTCCGAAAAGCTCGCGCTTAACGGGTGCGCCTGCGCGGCGTAAGGAACGGAAACTATCGCGGCGGCGATCGATACGGTCAACAATGCGCGTGATGCGATTTTCCTAAAAATCATGAATATACTTCCTCCTGCCGTGAACATAGAAAATGTGGGTTTTGCCTCATAAGAGGCAAAACCCACGGAATCGCTATCGATGATTACTCCGAGATGAATTCAACCGCCAGCATGAACCGCTTCACCATCGCCGCCACTTCGGCCCGCGTCGCATGGCTTCCTGCAGCGATCATCCCTTCCGGCGTACCGTTCATGATCGCGAGCTGCACCATTTCCGCCAGCGCAGCCGCATCCCATACGCTTTGCTCGCTGTCCGCGAACTTCGAGCGAAGCGTCGCTTCCGCGTCGGCCGCCTCCGTCGGCATCCCTGCGAAGTCGAGCGCTCTGGACAGAAGCACGGCCGCTTCTTGGCGCGTGATCCGCTGCTCGGGCTTGAAGGTGCCGTCCTCGTAGCCTGTGATCAAGCCGGAATCGAACGCCGCTCCTACGACGCCTGCGAACCAATCGTTCGCTTCGACATCCGCGAACTTGCCGACGGCCGCCGACGCGTTCTCTTCCACGCCCAGCGCTCTCATCAGGATCGCCGCAAACTCGGCGCGCGTGATGTTCGCTTCCGGGCGGAACAAGGTTTCGGTTTGACCGTTCACGATAAACTTCGACGCCAGCAATTCGATCTCGTCCTGCGCCCAGAAATTCTGGATGTCGTCGAACGACTTATAGCTTTCGACGACCGTGTAGATCGAAGAGCCTTTCCGTTTGAGCACCGCGATCGTATTGCCGTCCTCCGTAACGACTTGCGTCGGTACGTGCATAAACTCGCCGGTTTCCGGGTTGTAGTAAACGCCCGTCAAGTACCCGTTTCCGGTCAGGTTGTCGTCGCTCACTGCGACCGAGCGGCTCAAGTATTCGCCTGTTCTGCTGAGGACGACCGTTTGATCGCCTACTTGAATTTCGATCGCGAAGTCGACCGGAGCGGATACCATCGCAGCGCCGTCGCCTTCCAGCGCAGATTCCAACTCGCCCGCCGTTTCGCCTTCCACCGCTGCAATCTTGATCGAGAATGAGACGTTCTCGTCCGCCGCGTTCGCGATACCCGCTTGCGCCAGCGCCGAGCCGATCGACTCCATGCTCAATACGGCCGCAGGCACCTGGAACGAACCAATCGGACTTTGCACCTCAAGATAATTCTGAGTCGAACCGGCCAAGATTTCCTGGATCAAATCGTTCGAAACCGGCACGGTGACTTCCGACACTTCGGAGCCGTCCTCCGGGATCGCTCTGATCGCGAACACTTGCGGCTTGGTTCTGTCGGCGGTTTCCATAGACCTTCTGATGTCTTCCAAAGAAACCGTCACTGCGACTTTGGCTTTGCCGTTGGCATCCTTCGTCACGTTCAACACCGCCGGCACCTGCGTCAATACCGCGCCGGCCGGCGCGCTTACGGCAGGCGTGTTCCCGCTGTTGCCCGGGGTGCCGTTGTTGCCGTTGTTGCCGTTGTTGCCGTTGTTGCCGTTGTTGCCGTTGTTGCCGCCATTACCGCCGCTGCTTCCGTTTTCGCCCGGAAGCGGCTGCCCTTTCAGGTCGACGATTCGGCCTTCCGTACCGATCGTTACAGCCCCGACGCGGTTCAAATGCTCGATGAACACTTCATAGTCCGGCATGAACAGCTGGTACTGACGCCCCGCGTTCTTCGCCTGCTTCAGCGAGTAATAGAAGTCCCCGCCGTCCGCCATGAACGAGTTCGTTCCGAGCATGTAGTACGCGTTCCGGTCGATCGCGATGTACTCGCCGTCGGCGTTCCTAATCAGCACCTGACGAATGCGCTCGCCGTTCGACGTAATCGTTCCCGCCGTTTGGTCGATTGTTTGCGCCGCCTTCGTCGAATCGTAGTAGAACTTCATTCCCGAGACGTGCGGGAAGCCGCCGTACTCCGCCGTTCCTGCGACATTCGCTCGAGACACGCCGTTCTCCAGCGCGAGAATGAGCTCCGCGCCCGTCACCTTCACGGCCACGAGACTGTTATCGTACGGCATCACGGTTTTGACTTGCCCCATCGTAATGTCGCCCGCCGGAATGCCCGTGCGGATGCCTCCGCCGTTCTGAATCGCGACATACCCTTTGATCTCCGCCAACTCTGCCGGCGGCAGAAGCGCGTTGATCTTCTGTCTCATCGCCGCGACGATGCCGTCGGCGATCAGGTTGCCGAGGTTCGTTTCTTCCTTGCGCACCAGACGCGTCTTCGAACCGTCCGCATTCGTCCGCTCGTATACGAGCTCGACGTTCGTTCTGCCGACGACTTTCTGCATCATCGCGTCCACCTGAGCTTTGTACGCCGCCAGCTTCTCCTTCGCGGCCGGATCTTCCGCTTTGTCCGCTACCGACACCAATTGCCCTTGCCATGTCTTCAGCACGCCTTTGTCGTCGAACGTCGCGTCGAGCAAGCCGATGTTCGCGCCGTACTCGCCCGTCTGCACGATGACCGTAGGCTCTTCGCCCGCGTTGTTCACGACCGGTTGCGTCAACGTCGTGTGGCTGTGTCCGCCGACGATGATGTCGATGCCTTCGACCTCGTCCGCAAGCCGCTGATCGAACTCGTAGCCGATATGCGTGAGCGCCACGATTTTGTTCACGTCCTTCGCCTTCAACGCGGCTACGGCCGATTTCGCCTTATCGATGTAATTCTGGAATTGAATCGTTTCGCCAGGCGACGAGATGCCTCTCGTCTCTTCCGTCGTCAAGCCGAACACGCCGACCCTCTCGCCGTATACGTCGAGCACGACGGACGGATAAATATGGCCGTCCGCGATCGCGCTGCCGCTGCCGCCGATTTCGTTCTTGTACATCGCGGACAAGCCGGCGTTCGCGCTGTAATCGATATTCGCGCTCACGATCGGGAACTTCGCCGCTTTAATGAACCGCTCCAGCGCGGCCGGACCTTTGTCGAACTCATGGTTGCCCGGCACCATCGCGTCGTAGCCGGCCATGTTCATGAATTCTAGATCCGCCATGCCCTCGAACTCCGTGAAATACAGCGTTCCGGAGAACACGTCCCCTGCGTCGAGCAGGATCGAGTTGTTCGTGCGCAGCTCGTTGATCGCCGTAATCCGCTTCGGCACATTATCGAGCCGCGCATGCGTATCGTTCGTATGGAGAACGCGCAGCTCGAAGTCGCCGGACTTCGCAATCAATTGCAAATCTTCCGCGTAACGGACGCGGATTCGATTGCCTTCGCTGTAAACGGTCTGGATACCCGCCGCGGAGATCGTATCCCCGACTCGGAATCGTCCCGTATCCAGCGGCAAATAGCCGTCCACGAAAATTCTTGCGGTATGGGCGCCGTCGCTCAGCAGGAAGTAACTTCCCGATTCGTTGATTTCGACGATCTTGCCGACCGTTTTCACCAATTGCCCTACATACGTTCCATCGTTCGCTTCTTTGACCGTAACGGATCTCGGAGCTAACGGTTGTCCCGGACCGATATACAGGATTTCCATGTCCGAGCTTTGATAAGCCAATTCCAGTTCGCCTTCGAAATCCTTCACGCCGCCCGTCGCGATGACGCGCGCGCCTTCCGGCAGTTCGCGTCCTTGCGTGCCGAAAAGCGAAATGCCGCCGGTCGCGTCTTGGACATACACCGTATCGAAGAACATGTTCGTCGGCGCGGTGACGACGCCTTCTACCGTATAAATATCGCCTTCCTTGGCGTTCGCGCGAATTTCCGCTACGGTTTTGATCCGGTCGTAATCCGCCAGCCAATCGATGAGCCGAAGCGTGAAAGCCGTATTGCTCACGTCGTTCGGAATTTCGTAATCGGAGTAGAAGTGGCGTCCGGAAACGATGATTTTCCCGCTGCCGACTTTCTCTTTCGCGATCAGAGGAATTTGGTCGCCGTTCGGACCCGAAGTTTGGTCCTCATCGTTTTCGCCGCCGATGGCCGCGTTATACGTGTAGAACCCTTCCTTCACGTTGAAGTTGTAAGATTCTTTGTTGCCTGCCACAAGAATCTCCAACTCGGAAGACGGGTCGTTCGTCAACGCCTTATACGTCTTCGAATCCCCGTTCTTCTCCCAGCCGACCAAAGAGCTGCCGCTGAAATAACGAATCGCTTCGACGCCGCTGTTTAATCCGCTCGGCGCGGCAGGGATCGTTCTCGCATAGACGGACCATTTCATGCCGCCGCTGAAATTGCTCGACGTGTTCGGCTCGTACACGTTGTCGTTGTTGACATGAATTTTGGAGCCGAGCTTCTCGAGAAGCGGATTGACATAAGCCGTATTATCGAAGCCGAAGTTCGATTTCGAGGAAAGCATCAGCGAGCCGCCCGCTTTGACCCAGGCGCTGATCGCTTCCATTTCCGCATCGGTCAAGTACTTCCCGCCGTCCGGCGAATTGATGACAAGTATGTCGTATCCGGCCAATTTTTCGCTCGTAAAGGCGGATTCGTTGAATTCGGCCTTATAGCCGTAACGACGCATCAATTCCATGAAGTCCAGCATCGTGCCGGGGACGTCCGCATTGTTATGGAACTTGTCGACCAACACCTTTTTGCCGTTGGAAGCGACCACATTCACCGTGCGGTTCATTTCCGTAACGGTCGTGATGCCCGGCTTCTCGGTCAATTTCGCGATGATCGACGTTTGGCCCGAAGCCGCAGGCGTCCAATCCACCGTCACTTTTCCGGTTTTATTCGGAGCGACATAGCTCAAAGTTCCGGTACCGATCAAATGCTCCGGCGCAACCTTACCTTGGTAGAAGTTCACTTCCAGATCGGTGACCGGGCGCACGCCCATGTTCGAGATCGATGCCGTGACTTTGCTGACCGAACCCGGCAGCGCAGGAGACGGATTGATTTCCAGGTTCGTCAATTTGACGTCCATTTCCCCGCCCGCTACGAAAATCGGGCTCGCCGTCGTCCACTTGTTGTCCTTGTGAACGATTTTCACCACATACCAGCTTGCGCCCGTGCCCGTCGTGACCTTCGGCGACCAGGCCGCCTCCGTCTGACCGCCCACCTGCTGCGTTTGAAGCAGTACGCCGCCGTTCGTGTACAACTCGATCTTATCGATCGGGTTGTCGGCGTCTTTCGCCCAAATATCGAAAGAAAGTTCCGTACCCGGAGCTACGTCAAGGACGCTGCCCATCCAGTAGCCGTTCGCTTTCACGCGAAGCTGCGTGTCCCTCGCTTCCGTCGAATAAATTCTGCGGTTTTTAATGGCTTCCATGAAAGCTTCTTGCGTCAAATCTTCCGCGATGACGGCCGTCAAGTTATCCGGCTCGCCCCAGTTCGCGGAATGGTTGTCCTGCGCGTTGTTCGCGCCGACATGCCATCCGTTGTCCAGCGCTTTAAAATAATGCTCTTCCGAGCGCGCATAGCTGTATGGCGGCGCGCCGTTGCCGACTTCGATCATCGTCATGACGTGGTCGATTTCCGGCACGTACGACAAATCGTTGAAGGAATCGTTCGGCCAGTTCGGATGGTTGAAGGCGGCGAATACGCCCTCTTGCTTCGTCAACCAGTTATAAAACTCATCCAAAGCCGCGACCGTCGTTCTTTCCACGTAATTGTTCGTATTGAACACGTTGGCGTGGCCGATGTTGCTGAAGGTCATTTCGAAGCCGCGCATCGCGAGGAAGTCGTCGTGCTGCGCATTGAACGCCTCGATCTGTTCCTTCGTTTGGTACCATTCCGAACCGACTTTTTCTTGGAACTCTTTCTTGTCCGTAATATATTCGTCGCCGTTCAGCTGGTTCGAGTGATCCGTTACCATCAAGAAATCCAAGCCTTGCGCGTACGCATGCTGGAACGCTTCCGCCGGAGTGCCTTTGCCGTCGGAGTACGACGTATGCGCATGAGGAACGCCGAAATAGAAGTTGTAACCCTCGTCTCCGAGATCCTTTTGAATATAGAAGTAATGCGACAGCGTGTTCTTGCTGCCGGTTACGTCGGCGATTTCGATGGTCAATTTGTGTTCGCCGTAAGCCAGGTCAGCCGCCGGCGTATAGGAGAAGCTGCCGTTCTCGTCCGGCGTGACGCCGGCGATCTCCGCGCCGTCGATCGACAGCTTGAAGGTGGCAAGATCCAAGTCTTGCGCCGTCTTCTCTACTTTACCCGAGATAACGGGCTTCGTATTTTTCGTGGAAGACATCTTCGCAGGGTGAACTTGATAGATCAGCGGAACTTGCTCTTCGGGAATTTCCGGCTCTTCCACGATATCTTCCGCCGATCTCGGGAACAGCTGATAGCCGGCCGTATACGGACTGCTATTATCGTATTGGCCGAGAATCCCCGTCAACGTATACGTCGATCCGACGTTGAGCGTCGTCATATCGATATTGGTTCCCGTCATGACGCGGTACGTAAGAGACCTGCTGGCGTCGTCAACCACGACGACGTTATAGCCGCCGCCGGCCGGCGTCGCCGGTACCGAGCTGACTTTCGCCTTCACGGTTACTAATGTGCCCTCGATCGGCTCCGCCGTCGCCGGCGTCGTCAACTCTTCGACGGTCTTCTGCACCGGCGTCGGCAGCGAGCCGCCGGCGATTTTTTCGACCTTCGTAGGAATAATCTCCGTGAGGCCGTTGAACACGAGAATCCTGCCTGATACTCGTACTTTATCGCCCTTCAGGATGGTTAGCCCATGAGCGACCCCGTTGTAAACGTTAATGCCGCCCGTCTCGTCCTGCATGAAGAAATTGCTGCTGGTGCCTCCGATCACGTTGTTGTCGATCGTCACCGTGCCCTCGATCGTGTAGATGCGATTCGGGTCGGCGACCGTGCCCGCTTCATTGTTTACGTCCGCTCGTACGGAAGCGATCGTAGACAGGGCGGGACCGTCGGATTTCGCTACGGGAACGGCGCCGCTAGGGAGGTTGCGTCCGTTTTGCGACCACGTCGTTTGAACGATATACACATGAGTCAAGCTTGCTGCGTTATCGATTTGGAATGTGAAGGAACCGTTCGTTTGCGCCAACACGAAATCTTTGCCGTCCACGGCGTTCGTCAGCTTCGCGCCTCCGCTGGACGGGTCGTTGTTATATACGGAGACGATCGTTTGGTTGACGCTGGCGATCGCCGCATCCGCTAAACCGTATACCGTCCCTTTCCCTTCCGAATCGACGGTGAACGTAATTTTCGTCGCATCCGGGAATGCCGTCGTTTGCGCGGCATGCAAGGTGATCGGCGCGCTAGGCGTTTTGCCGTACGTTTGGGCCGTCACCGTGATCGGTTCATCCGTAGGGATGCTTGCGACGACGAATCCGCCCAAGGCGTCGGCGGTCGTCGTGACGGCGCCCTCGCCGTAAGTAACCGTGACGACGGAGTTAGCTTCTACCGCGTTCGATTCCCCGATGACGGAATCGTTATCCGCGCGGAACGTGATGTTCATCGGTGTCGGGTTGGAGGTTGCCGGAGTTTCTGGAGGAACATAGCCGTCCATTGTGTGGGAGCCGAGGTGTGTAAACGTGTCTTGCGGATGAGAGTCCCACTCCGCCGCAGGGTCGAAATCGTCGTTCGGATTGGCGTCGCCGGCCGTGACCGAGCTTTTGCGAACGAGCGTCCGATCGGCCGTGACGTATTCGCCCGTGCCCCAAGCCGCACCCGGGTCTTGTCCGATTTTACCGAACGCGTCGATGATCGTGCCTTGCCGCGTGTCGGGATTGAAGTTCTTAAATAATACGACGGAATCATCCCCGTTGAATCCATAGAAAAAACTATTTCCGGTGAGATCCGCTTGATCGCGAATGGCCTGGTTGGCCGAGGAATTCGCAACGACAAACACATCGCCGCTGCTTAACGTGCCCGTTAAGTGAACGTAGCTGAAATTTTTGCCGTCGTTCGGGTCCTGGCTTGCGCCATTGGTAAAATTAACGAGCGTATAGCCGTCCAGTACGACATCCTCGCCAGTGCCGTTGTAGATTTCAATCGCTTTGTTGCTGCTGCTGCCTTCAATGTATTCTGAAATGAATAGATCGCTTGAAGCAGCTTCCGCCCTTGGCACGTTATTCAGCGGCGGGAGCACGCCGAGTAACATAAGCAGAGCAAGGCAAAGACTTGTCCACTTCTTCAACTTCGTCCAATGCGCTGGATTCATTGCCCTTCGTTCCTCCTTTAAAATAATAAGCACCTGTATAATTCTACCTACCCTATGTAAAATCTGAGGGCGCAAAATATTAAGTTATATTAAAGTTCAAAAGAGCGTGGCTTCACTAGATTCCGGTCCCCCTACATGCGGATTTTTCGGCGCACCCTCCCCATTTTCCTAGAATGAATCGCAGATTTCCTACCATTTACCAAACGGAAGCTGAGCTTTATTATAAGAGAGAGTTAACCTTTGGTAAATTTGTTTCCTTATTAATGTCAGATATTTCGTTAATTTTCGTTATCATGCACAGTTTTTGTTGAAATACTTGAATTTTGGGTCGACCATTGTTATGTTTCATAACACAAAAACCCCAAGTCCGAGGACTTGAGGCTTTGGCTTACGTAAAATTGTTGAGTTATTCCCCGCCGAAGAAAATGTAGCGCGCCGCGACGAGCGCCGCCAGCACCCACATCATCCAGTGAATCGGCACGCGGCGCAGCGAGAAGATGTTGTACACGCCGCCGACGATGACGTACGACAGGATGCCCGCCGCGATCCCGTTCGCGATGCTGTTCGTGAACGGCATGAACACGATCGTCAGGAACGCCGGCAGCGCCTGCGTGAAATCGTCCCACGGGATTTCCTTCACCGCACCCATCATGAGCACGCCGACGATGATGAGCGCCGGAGCCGTCGCCGCAGCCGGTACGATGCCCGCCAGCGGCAAAATGAGCAAGGACAAGAGGAACAGCGCGCCGGTCGTTACCGACGTCAAGCCCGTTCGGCCGCCCTCCGAAATGCCCGCGGCGCTCTCGATGTAGGCCGTGATCGTGCTCGTGCCGAGCACCGCGCCCGTGCTGACGCCCGCCGCGTCGACCATCATCGCTTTGCCGATCGTCTTTTTGCCCTCTGCATGGTTCACGTCGATGCCCGCTTTCTTCGCGGTGCCGACGAGCGTGCCGAACGTGTCGAACAGCTCCACGAACGTAAACACGAAAATGATCTCGAGCAAGCCGACGCCGAGCGCCGCGCCGATGTCGAGCTGGCCGACGGCCAAGTTGTCGAAGCTCGGAATCCAGTTCGCCTGCCCGAGCTGGCTGAAGTCGACGACGTTCAGCCCGAGGAACGGCAAGCCCCCGATGATCGTCGTCGCGACGATGCCGATGAGCAGCGCGCCGCGCACTTTCAGCGCCATCAAGATGCCGATGATGAGCAAGCCGAGCAGCGCCAGGAACGTGTCCGGGTGCGTCGCCGGGTTGAACGAGCCCAGCATCAAGTTGAAGGCGGAGCCCGGAACCGGCAGCGTCGCGTCTACGCCCGGGTTGACCGAGATCGCCACGATGTTGCTGAGCTTAAAGCCGATCAGCGCGATGAACAAGCCGATGCCGACCGTGATGCCGACCTTGATGCTTTGCGGCACGGCCGTCACGAGCATTTGTCTCACTTTCGTGACGGTGAGTATGATGAACACGATGCCGGAAATGAACACGGCGCCGAGCGCCGTTTGCCACGTAATCGCTCCGTTGGAGCTCAGCACCACGCTCATGAAATACGCGTTCAGCCCCATGCCCGGCGCGAGCGCGACCGGGATGTTGACGAACAATCCCATCGCGATCGTCACGAGACCGGCGCCGACCGCGGTCGCGAAGAACACCGCCTCATACGGAATGCCGGCTCCGTTCGGCCCGAGGAAAATTTGGTTGACGAACAAAATGTACGCCATCGTCATGAACGTCGTCAGCCCCGCGATCAGCTCCGTCCTGACGCTCGTCCCTCGCTCCTTCAAGCGGAATAAACGATCCATCGATCAATCCTGCCCCCTCACAGAAATACAGTTTGTATGAAGTTTTCGTCCGATTGCCAAATTTTATTTATCGCTGGTCGAACGATAGCCACGATTCATTGTAATCGCGTACATTTTTCCATGTCAATCGTTGTCGAATATTTTCCTCAAAAATTGTGCCGTTCGTTCGGTTTTGGGCCGGCCCGCGGCGAAAAAGAAAGCCGCCGAGCAGCGCTCGACGGCTTGTCCTTCCCTTATTCCCACTCGATCGTCGCCGGCGGCTTCGACGTAATGTCGTAGACGACGCGGTTGACGTTGTCGACTTCATTGACGATTCTTGTCGAAATCGTCTCGAGCACATCCCACGGGATGCGCGCCCAATCGGCGGTCATGCCGTCGATGGACGTCACGGCGCGGATGCCGACCGTGTACGAGTACGTCCGGGCGTCGCCCATGACGCCGACGCTCTTCATGTTCGGCAGCGCGGTGAAGTACTGCCAAATCTCGCGATCCAGCCCCGCCTTCGCGATTTCCTCGCGCAGGATGGCGTCGGATTCGCGCACGATGGTCAGCTTCTCCTCCGTCACTTCGCCGAGCACGCGAATCGCGAGACCCGGGCCCGGGAACGGCTGGCGCCACACGATTTCCGCCGGCAGGCCGCATTCCTCGCCGACTTTGCGCACTTCGTCCTTGAACAGCGCCTTCAGCGGCTCGACGAGCTTGAACTTGATGTCCTTCGGCAGGCCGCCGACGTTGTGGTGCGACTTGATCGTCTGCGCCGTCGCCGTACCGCTCTCGACGATGTCGGTGTACAGCGTGCCTTGGGCGAGAAATTCGAAGTCGTCGAACTTCGCGGACTCTTCTTGGAACACGTAAATAAACTCGTTCCCGATGATTTTGCGCTTTTGCTCCGGATCGTCGACGCCGGCGAGCTTGCCGAGGAACCGTTCGCGCGCGTCGATTTTGACGACCTTCATGTCGAACTTGCCGACGAACGTTTCCATGACGCTTTCGGCTTCGCCTTTGCGCAGGAGGCCGTGGTCGATGAACATGCACGTCAGCCGGTCGCCAATCGCCTTATGGATCAGGATGGCGACGACGGACGAATCGACGCCGCCGGACAAGGCGCACAGCACCTTCTTGTCGCCGACCTGCTCGCGAATGTCGCGGATCGCGTCTTCGATGAACGTCGTCATGCTCCACTCGCCTTCGCAGCCGCACACGTCGAACAGGAAGTTTTTGATCATGTCGTTGCCGTACGTCGTGTGGCGCACTTCCGGGTGGAATTGCACCGCGTACAGCCGGCGCTCTTTGTGGCTCATCGCCGCGATCGGCGCATGCTCGGTGCTCGCGTCGACCGAGAAGCCGGTCGGCGGCTCGGTCACGAGGTCGCTGTGGCTCATCCACACCTGCTGCTCCGGCTCGAGGCCGCGCGTCAGATGGCAGTCCGCGTTGAAGCGGACCATCGCTTTGCCGTATTCGCGCTTGCCTGCGCGCTCGACTTTGCCCTCGAGCTGATGGCTCATCATTTGCATGCCGTAGCAGATGCCGAGAATCGGCACGCCGAGTTCATATACGCCCGGGTCGACGAGCGGCGAGTTTTCGCCGTATACGCTGGCCGGGCCGCCCGAGAAGACGATGCCCTTCGGCGCGAGCTCGCGGATTTTGTCCGCGCTGGTGTTGTAAGGCAGCAGTTCGCTGTACACGCCGAGATCCCGGATGCGGCGCGCGATGAGCTGGTTGTACTGCCCGCCGAAGTCGAGGACGACGACGATTTCGTTCGGTTTATTCATGCGTAAGTACAAGCCCCCTAATAATAATAGAAACTATTCTACAAGATCGATCGCCGTAGTGGCAACGTTAAATGTTCGAAAGCCACGCGGAGAGCGTCTCGTTGAACGCTTCGGGGCGCTCCACATTGGGCAAATGTCCCGCCTCGGGAACGATCCGGAGCTCGGCGCGGGGAATCGCGGACGCCATGCGGCGGGCGAGGTCGGGCGGCGTGATCGCGTCATCCTCGCCGACGACGACGAGCGTCGGCACGCGGATGTCGGCCAGCATCGGCGTCCGGTCCGGCCGCTCCGCCATGCCGAGCGCCGCGGCGGCGATCGCCGCCGGCTTCGCCGTCAGCATGATGCGCTCCGCCTCCCGCGCCGCCTCCGGCCGCAGCTCCAGCGTCGTCTTCGACACCAGCTTGCCGAGCATCGCGTCGACGGCGACGCGCGCGCCCTCCGCCAGCACGTTCTCCGCGAGCTTCCGCCGGCCGGCCTTCCCTTCCTCGGTGTCGGCCTCGGCCTTCGTGTCGACGAGCGCGAGCGCCGCGACCCGCTCCGGATAGCGCTCCAGCAGCGTGAACGCGACGTAGCCGCCCATCGAGAGGCCCACGACGACGGCTTTCGCCGCGCCGGCTTCATCGAGCGCCGCAACTGCGACGTCGGCCATCGCTTCCATCGTCGCGGGAGAGTCGTCTAGACGCAAATCGGGAATAACCGTCCGGTATCCGAGCGCTTCGAACGCTTCTTTCTGCGGCGCCCACATCTCCGGGCTTAACGGGAATCCGTGCAGGAACAATAACGTCGTCTCGTTGGGTCGCATGGCATCCTTCTCCTCCGTATCCGATCCTAATATTCCCTATATTATAGCTTAGCGCGCATTCCGCGTCATTTCGCGATTTTGCGCCAGACGTCTTCGAGCCAGCGGCTCGGCACGCGGGCGCCGCCGCCCCCGTAGCGGACCGCTTCGTCGAGGCGCACGAGCGCGAGCAGCGCCTCTCGCGCCTCGGGCGAATCCGCCGGCAGGCGCGCGGCGTAGTCGCGCAGCGTTTCGTGCGGGCGGCGCGGGCCGTATCGGCGGTAGATGCGCTGCCACAGCCGGTCGAGCCGCCGCCTCGAAGGCGACGCGCGGCGCGAAGGAGCGTCGCCGGCCGGCGGCGCCGCGGACGCGCGGACGCGACGCAGCAGCCGCGCGAGGCCATAGGCGGCGTAAGCCGCCAGCGCCGCCGCGGCGCCGCCGATGACCGCGTGCGCGAGCAGCGGCGTCCATTCGTGCGGCAGGCGCGATTTCGCCGCGTCCAACGCCGCCTCGGCCTGCGCCGCCGCGCCGCGGAGGCCCGATTGGACCGAGGCGAGCAGCGCGGCCGCCGGCGACGCCGGGTGTTCGGCGGCGGCTTCCGGCGTCGCGGACGCCGCCGCGGCGAGGGCGGCCGCGGGCCGGCCGGTCAGCTTCGCGCCCTCCGGCAGCAGCATGTTCGCCGGCATCGCGTCGAGACCGCCGAAACCGGCTTCGACGCCTTCGGCTGCGGCCGCCGGCGTCGCCTCGAACGGCACCCAGCCCGCCTTCGCGAACCGCACCTCCACCCACGCATGCGCGTCCGCTTGGCGCACCACGTACGTATTCGGCGAGGACGGGTCGGGCGTGCCGGGCGCGAAGCCTTTCACCCAGCGCGCTTCGACGCCGACCGCGCGCAGCAGCACGACCATCGCCGTCGAGAAGTGATTGCAGTACCCCGCCTTTTGTTCGAACAGAAAGTCGTCGACGAAGTCGGCGCCGTCCGGCGGGCGCGCCGTGTCGAGCGTGTAGCGGTAATGCTCCCACAAATACGCTTGAATCGCCTGCGCCTTCGCGTACGGATGGTCGGGCGCGTCCGCCACAATGTCCCGGGCGAGCTCGCGCACCCGCGCGGGGAGCGTTGCCGGCAGCTGCAAATAGCGCTCGGACGGATCACGCTCCGCCGGCGCCGCGTCTTCGAGCAGCGCCGCCGAATCGAAGGCGGGCAGCGCCGTCGTCATCCGGTACGAAGCGAGCCGCACCGAGCTCGTGCCGACGAAATACGAATCGTCTTCGGGATCGTATCGGATATGAATATCCGACACGCGCTCCCCGGACGGACCTGTCAGCTCCGGCAGGCGCAGCACCCGGCCGCCGGCGAACAGCGTCCGCTCGAGCGCGGGCGAGCGCACGTCGATCCGCTGCTCGATCGCCTGCTCGCCGGCCGCGGCGCTTCCCGCGCGGAACGTCGCGGCCGTCGGGTCTAGCGCGCTGCTCCGCCACCCCTGACCGGTGTAGACGTCCCGGCTGCCGCCGCGCCAATACGTCGGCCGCTCGCTGTACGCGATGAACGCGACCTCGTCGTTCGGCGTCACCGCCTGGCCGAGCCGGCTGTCGTCGGCGCCGTAGCCGACGGCGGCGGTCGTCGCCGCCGCTTCGACGAGGCCGCCGCGCTCCGCCGCCGCCCGCGCCCACGCCGCCCACCGCTCGAGCGGCACGGGGCTCGGCTCAGACGGCTTCCCGGCGGACAGCCCGTACCCGGCGGCGAGCACGGCCCCGGCGCACAGCGCGCCGACGGCGATGCGCGCGAGCGCCGCCGCGCGCCCTTCCGCGAAGCGGCTGCCGAGCAGCCGCTCCCATTTCGTGCCTTGCTGCACGGTGAGCAGCAACAGCCCCATCGCCGACGCGCGCAAGACGCCCGCCCCGGTGTCGAGCCCGGGCCACAGCTGCAGCAGCACGAGGAAGCCGAGCGTCGCGCCGACGAACCAGAGCGCCTGCCCGCGGTCCGCCACGATGCGGTACACGGCGTACACGAGCGCCGCCCAGCCGCAGAGGAACACGAACGTACGCGTTTCCGGACTGACGAGCAGCTGCCCCGCGCCGAGCGCGCGCACATCTTCCAAGAAGAGCTCGGGGAACGCGAACCACCACGATCCGTCGGCGAACGCGTCGGGCCGGAACCAGTAGCCGATCCACCCGATCGTGAACGCCAGCTTGAGCGGCCACGCGGCGGCGCCCCGCATTCCCCATGCGTCGATAATCATATAGAACGCGACGGCCCCGAGGAACGGGACCAGGCGGTGCACGTCCGTCATGTCGGCCATCTCGACGAGCGGACGCAGCCATTCGGCGAACAAGCCGTACAACAGCGCCGCTACGAGCATATTACGAAGAAACGGCAGTCCGGCTTTCATCGTTCGCTCGCCCCCCTTCCGTCGCGATGCTGACGCCGAACCGGGCGAGCTGGGCGGCAAGCTCCGAGCCGCTTGCTGCGACAGAGCTCGCCCCACCGCCCGCCTCGCCGCCGCCGACGAGCAGCACCGCCGCCTCGCGGCCCGATGCGCGCGCGCCGCGGCACAGCGCCGCCGCCTGCGGGCGCAGCGCCGCGCAAACGCAGACGACGCCGCCCGCCGGGTTCGCCGGCGGCAGCGGCGCATCCGGCGCCGCGGGCGACAGCTCCGCGAGGGCGCGGCGCCAGCCGGGCGCGGAGGCGGAGGCGCGGGCGGCAGCGCCGCCGATCGCGAGCAGCCGGAACGGCCGCCGCAGCGCGGCCAGCGCCGCGACGACGCCAGCCGCCGTCTCCGCGCAAGCGTCGACCGCTTCCGCGTCGGCGCCGGCGGCGTCGACGAGCACGAGCGTCTCTTCCATCCGCCGTTTCGCCTCCGGCACGCGCACGAGCCACTCGTCGGACCGCGCCGCCAGCTTCCACAGCACCCGCGACAGCGGGTCGCCGTCCCGGTACGCGCGCAGCTCCGTGCGCTCGTCGCCCTCGCGGCGCGCCGCTCCGTTCCCCGCGGCCGCGAGACGGCGCAGCGCCTCCTCCGCCTCGGGGCCGAGCAAGCGCGCCTTCGGGGCGACGACGACGTCGCCGCCCGCGCCGGCGGCCGTCGTCCGCAGCGGCACGACGCCGAACGGATCGCCGGTCCACAGCGCCGCCGGTTCAAAACGATACACACCGCGTTCCGGCAGCGGCAGCAAATACGAGAACGTCGTGCGCGACGTCAGCCACGGCCCGTGGAGCAGGTCGTATTCGAACTCGCCGATGCGCTCCCGCACGACGAGCCACGGCAGCGGCAGCGCGAACGAGCGGCGAATCGTCGCGACGACGACCGCCTCTTCCCCCGCGTCGAACGCCCCTTCCGGCGGCGTCGATCCGTCCGCGGCGCGGACGACGCGTTCCACCCGAACGCCGCGCAGGCCGATCCAGCGGATCAGCCAGCCGTACCCGACGATGCAGGTGTATGTATAGAACAGAAAGTGAAGCGTAAAACCGCCGCGCGCGGCCATGCCCCAGCCCAGCAGCGCCCATAGCGCCAAGGCGGCGAAACGGTGCATCCGCATCATGACCGCGCACCCCCCAGCTTCGAGCCGGCGGGGGCCGACGGCACAGGCACCGCGTCGAGGAGCAGGCGCACGACGCCTTCGGCCGTATGGCCGGCGAAGCTCGCCTCCGGGCGCAGCGCCAGCCGATGCGCCAGCACCGGCACGGCCAGCTCGCGGCAGTCGTCCGGCACGACGTACGTGCGTCCTCGCAGCAACGCGAGCGCCTGGGACGCCCGGAGCAGGCCGAGCGATGCGCGCGGGCTCGCGCCGAGGCTCAGCTCCGGGCGGTCCCGCGTCGCCTGCGTCAGCGCCACGATATAATGCTTCACCGGCTCGTCCACGTGAACGGCCGCCGCCTGGCGCTGCAGCTCGCGCAGCTCTTCAAGCAGCAGCAACGGCCCCGGGTCCGCGGCCGCCTCCGGCGCGCGGGACAGCAGCGCGGCTTCTTCCTCCCGCGTCGGGTACCCGAGGCTCAGCTTCAGCAAAAACCGGTCGAGCTGCGCCTCCGGCAGCGGGTACGCCCCTTCGAAGCCGGACGGGTTTTGCGTCGCGATCACCATGAACGGCTGCGGCAGCGGATGCGTTTCCCCGTCCACCGTCACGTGGCGCTCCTCCATCGCTTCCAGCAGCGCGGACTGCGTCTTCGGCGACGTCCGGTTCAGCTCGTCCGCCAGCACGATGTTCGCCATGATCGGCCCCGGCCGATATTCGAACGTTTCCGTCGACCTTCGATACATCGCGACGCCCGTTATATCGGAGGGCATCAAATCCGGCGTGCACTGGATGCGTTGAAAGCTGCACCCCAGCGTGCGGGCGGTCGTTTTCGCGAGCAGCGTTTTGCCGACGCCCGGCACGTCCTCCAGCAGCGCATGCCCCCCGCACAACAAAGCTACTAATAATTGCTCTATCGTATGCCGTTTCCCGATGACGATTCTCTCAATGCGCCGCATGACGTTCGCGAGAAGCGCCTGCGGACGATCCCACAACAATCCGTTTCCGGATGGCCGCATGTCCGTATCCTCCTTGACATTCAAACTCTCGTATATGGTCAAGTGTGTCCGGTTTGCGACTCTTTTAGACAGCATAGCAAGAAAGAATAGAGAGAATCGAAGATTGCGAGTAGAGGGGGCGGGTATTGCGGAAGGAGCAAATGTTCCTTAAACGGCGGTTGGCGGGCAAAATGGCAGGCAGTAAGAGACAAATGCTCCTTAGACGGCGGTTGGCGGGCATTTCGGCGGGCGGTAAGAAACAAATGTTCCTTAAATGGCGGCTGGCAGGCAAAACGGCAGGCGATAAGAAACAAATGTTCCTTAGACGGCAGTTGGCAGGCAAAACGGCGGGCGGTAAGAGGCAAATGTTCCTTAAACGGCGGCTGGCAGGCAAAACGGCAGGCGGTAAGAGGCAAATGTTCCTTAAACGGCGGCTGGCAGGCAAAACGGCGGGCGGTAAGAAGCAAATGTTCCTTAAACGGCGGTTGGCGGGCAAAATGGCAGGCAGTAAGAGACAAATGCTCCTTAGACGGCGGTTGGCGGGCAAAATGGCAGGCGGGAAGAGACAAATGTTCCTTAAACGGCGGCTGGCAGGGAAAACGGCGGGCGGTAAGAGACAAATGTTCCTTAAACGGCGGCTGGCTGGCAAAACGGCGGGCGGTAAGAGGCAAATGTTTCTTAAACGGCAGTTGGCAGGCAAAACGGCAGGCGATAAGAAACAAATGTTCCTTAGACGGCAGTTGGCAGGCAAAACGGCGGGCGGTAAGAGGCAAATGTTCCTTAAACGGCGGCTAACAGGCAAAACGGCAGGTGGCAAGAAACAATTGCTCCTTAGCGGCGGAAAGCGGACCGTTCGGCGGCGCCCCGAACCCGCCCAACGGGCAAAAAGCCCGCAAGCGCGCGCGGAGAGCGTTACACGCTCACGCCGCCGTGCCGACGGGCCCATTCCTCGATTTCGCGAATGACAGGCTGCAGCGCGTTGCCGCGCTCGGTCAAACGGTATTCGATGCGCACGGGCGTCTCCGGATACACGATCCGTCGGACGATGCCCGCTTCTTCCAGCTCCTTCAATCGCTCGGACAGCATCCGGTCGCTGACGCCGGGCACGAGGTCGGCGACCTCCTTAAACCGGCGCGGCCCATGGAGGAGCGCATGAATGATCAACCCCGTCCACCGTTTGCCCAGCAGCTCAAACGCTGACTCTACGCTTGGGGACAAAACGCAGTCCCGGTTTAGCATAGGGCAGTCCTCCCGCTTCGAATGCGTGGCAAAGCAGATCGACGTGCTGCATCGCGAGCGGCAGCACTTCTTCGTACGTTTGCTCGAATTGGATCGCGTACGTAATCAACCCGTGCAACCCCATAAACAAATTCCAAGGCAGCGTGAACTGCAGCTTCTCCCGTTCCGGATGCCCGTTCAAGCATTCTTGAACGATCGATGCGAACAAGTTCATGTTCTCCGCCTGTTCCGTGCGGGAATAACGCTTCAGCTCCGGATCGCGGATCATGAACATGATTTCGTAATGATGCGGGTTTTCCAGCCCGAACCGGATGAATTCCAGCATAAGCTGCTTCAGCGCACTGACGTCCCGCTCCTTCAGTCGAAACAGCAGGTTCGTCTGCCTTATGATCAAAGCGTTAAAATCTTCCACGACGAGAGCGTAAAACAGCTCCGCCTTGTCTTGGAAGTAATAGTAAATAGACCCGTGGCTGTACCCCAATTTCGCCGCAATTTTGCGCATCGATACGGCCCGGTACCCTTCGCTGACAAACAGCTCTCTGGCCGCATCCAAAATGCGGTCCCGGCTCAATTCTTGATCCACGACACGTCGTGCCACCGTTATCCCTCCCCTTTGTCGTATAATTATACGCAAGGTTGAATAACGCTTCAACACTTTTTTGCGTAAAAGCACTAAAGAAAGTTCGATGGCAATTGATCGTGTTCCAAGTATTCCGAGTCATCCACTCGAATTTCTGTTTGACCAGCTGTCAAATCCGTAATCCATTCGATAAAACGCGCACTTTCGGATTCGTTCGGCAAGCATCGAACTGTTACTTTATCGGTGTATTCCATCGACCCGATCAAAATGCCGCGCCCGCGGAGCTCGTATTCGAGCATGCCGAGCAGCGGGTAATCGAAGGTCAGCGTTACAGGCGTATGCAAAACTTTATACACTGTACCCGCGGCTTCAAGCCCGGCGACCGCCCCGTCCGTGTACGCGCGCACGAGCCCGCCCGCCCCGAGCAGGATGCCGCCGAAGTACCGGGTGACGACGACGGCCACGTTTTTCAGCTTCTGATTTTTGATGACCTCGAGGATCGGCTTGCCGGCGGTGCCGCTCGGCTCCCCGTCGTCGGACGCTTTCTGATGCTGATCCCGTTCCCCTACGATGTAGGCGGAGCAGTTGTGCGTCGCCTGTTTGTGCCGCTGCTTGATTTCTTCGATGAAGGCGACCGCTTCCTCTTCGGACTCGACCGGCTTCGCGTGTCCGATGAACTGCGACCGCTTGATGACGATTTCGGCCTCGCCTTGGCGGCGAACCGTTCGGTAATACGGCAGCTTCCACATGTGATCCGTTCCCCCCAAGAAAATCAGCCCACCCGGACGCGCCGGGTGAGCCGATCGGCGGCCGCCGCAGCGCGCATGTCCGCGCGGGGCGACCTTAGAAATTACATGCCGCGAAGTCTCGCTTCGAGCTCCGCCTTTTTCGCTTCGAAGCCCGGCTTGCCGAGCAGCGCGAACATATTCACCTTATAAGCTTCTACGCCCGGCTGATCGAACGGGTTGACGCCGAGCATGTAGCCGCTGACGCCGCAAGCCTTCTCGAAGAAGTAGACCAAATGGCCGAACGTATACGGCGTTTGGTCGGCCAGCGTCAGCACCGTGTTCGGCACCCCGCCGTCCGTATGAGCGAGCAGCGTGCCCTGGAACGCTTTCTTGTTGACGAAGTCAATCGTCTGGCCGGACAAGAAGTTGAGGCCGTCGACGTTCTCCGGATCGTTCGGCACCGTCAGCTCGATCGTCGGTTTCTCCACTTGGAGCACCGTCTCGAACAAGTTCCGCGTGCCCTCCTGGATGAATTGGCCCATCGAGTGCAGATCCGTGCTGAAGTCGACCGACGCCGGGTAGATGCCCTTGCCGTCCTTGCCTTCGCTCTCGCCGTACAGCTGCTTCCACCATTCGGAGAAGAAGTGGAGGCTCGGCTCGTAGTTGACGAGAATTTCGATCGCTTTGCCCTTCTTATAGAGCGCGTTGCGCACAGCCGCGTACTGGTAGCTTTGGTTTTCTTCCAAGCTCGGGTTCGCGTACAGCGTCTGCGCGTCCTGCGCGCCCGCCATGATCGCGTCGATGTCGACGCCGGCCACCGCGATCGGCAAGAGGCCGACCGCCGTCAGCACCGAGTAGCGGCCGCCGACGTCGTCCGGAATGACGAACGACTCGTAGCCTTCCGCGTCGGCGAGCTTCTTCAGCGCGCCTTTCGCCGCGTCCGTCGTCGCGTAGATGCGCTTCCGCGCCGCTTCCTTGCCGTACTTGCGCTCGAGCGCCTCTTTGAAGATGCGGAACGCGACCGCCGGCTCCGTCGTCGTGCCGGACTTGGAGATGACGTTGACGGAGAAATCTTTCCCTTCGAGCGCCTGCAGCAGCTGCGCCATGTACGTGGACGAGATGTTGTTGCCCGCGTAGAAAATTTGCGGCGCCGTGCGCTTGTCCTTCGGCAAATGCGCCTCGAACGGATTCGTCAGCAGCTCGATCGCCGCGCGGGCGCCGAGGTAGGAGCCGCCGATGCCGATGACGACGAGCGCCTCGGAATCGCCGCGGATGCGCTCGGCCGCCTGCTTGATGCGGGCGAATTCGTCGCGGTCGTAGCGGCTCGGCAGATCGACCCAGCCGAGGAAGTCGGAGCCCGCGCCGGTTTTCGCGTGCAGCGCTTCGTGGGCGGCGCGCACCGCCGCCGCGCTGTAATCGAGCTCATGCTGCCCTACGAACGGAAGGGCGGGTTTGTAATCGTAAATAACGGGAGATTTCATGAGTCATCCTCCTTTGGCATTTCGCTACCAAACTCTTCACCTAGAATACTTGAACGATTCGTGCCAATGCAAGCGAACGCCCGGAGGAGCCGGCGGGCCCTCCCCTGTTCAATGGAAGGGGGGAAATGATAAGATGGTACCAATATCGAACCCTACGCAGCTGACGGAGGTGCGCCCCATGCAAATTATCGGTTTTATCGGTCTCGGCACGATGGGTTATGCCATGGCCGCCAATTTGGTGAACAAAGGTTTCGATGTCGTCGTGTACAACCGGACGCGCAGCCGCGCCGAAGCGTTCGCCGCGGAACGGCGCGGAGCGACGGTCGCCTCGACGCCGAAGGAAGTCGCGCGCGAAGCGGACATCGTCTTCACGATGCTCGGCGACGACGCGTCGGTCGAGTCGACGTATTACGGCGCGAACGGCATCTTCAGCGGACTGCGAGCAGGCATGACGCTCGTCGACTGCAGCACCGTCTCGCCGGAGCTGAGCCGGAGGCTCGCCGCCGACGTGGAAGGCCACCTGGCGGACTTCCTCGACGCGCCTGTGACGGGCAGCAAGCCCGCTGCGGAAAGCGGCACGCTGCTGTTCATGGTCGGCGGCCGCGAGGAAGCGATCGCGACCGTCCGCGAGCCGCTGCTCGCGATGGGCCGCGACATCATCCATATGGGCCCTTCGGGGGCGGGCTCCATGACGAAGCTCGCGCACAACCTCATCGTCGGCGTCAACGCCGCCGCCCTCTCGGAAGGGCTCGCGCTCGCCGCGAAAGCCGGCGTCGACCCGGCTAAATTTCTGGACGTCGCCGCCAGCGGCGGCGCCGCGAGCAAATATTTGGAGCTGAAACGGGACAAGCTGCTCCACCGCGATTATAGCAATCAGTTCTCGCTCAAATTCATGCTGAAGGATTTGCGCCTCGCCTCCGCCTTCGCGGGCGAACTCGGCGTCCCGACGCCGGCGCTTTCGAGCGTGAAAGACTTGTTCCAGATGGGCGAGTCGCTCGGCCTCGGCGATCTGGACTTGTCCTCGGTTATCCGCTGCTACGAGGAGTGGACGGGCGTATCGATCGGGGACACCTCGGGAGAATACGCGCCGGCGAAGCGGGAGGCGCAAGATGCGGAGCGCAAATCCGACGACCGCCGCCGCTCCCCGCGGGTCAACCTGAACATCCCTCTGCACATATCCGTGTACCAATGGGAGCAGGAAGGTTCGTTCTCCGGGCAGCAAATCGAAGCGACGCTGTACGATTTGTCCGAGGGCGGACTGCAGGTCGTCTCGTCGTTCCCGCTCGCCGTCGACATGTTCGTCGTCATCCACTTCCCGCAGGATGCCGATTTGCCGCCGATCACGGGCAAAATCATCCGCGTCGTGCCGGACAACGGCGCGTTCCGGTACGGCTGCATGCTCTCCGGCCTGCCGCCGTTCGTCCGCGTGCAGCTGGAGGAGTACCTCCGCGGTCAAGAAGGACGCCAGCCGTCTTAAGGCAGGCGAACAAGGCGCCCCGAACCCGGCAACGTATGCCGCGGTCCGAGGCGCCTTCTTTACTTCCCGCCGATCAAACGCGCTGGAGAGATAACCAACGCTCTAACGCTTCCGCCGTAACGGGTCGTTGGAACAAATATCCCTGCGCTTCGTCGCAGGCGAGGCCTTGAAGAAACGACAGCTGGTCCGCCGTTTCCACCCCCTCGGCCACCACCGTAAGACGCATATGGTGCGCCAGCGAAATGATCGACTTGACGATGGTCGCGTCATGATCGTCCCGCGTGCAGTCCCGTACGAATGCCTGGTCGATTTTCAGCGTGTGAAGCGGAAACCGTTTTAGATAATTGAGCGAGCTGTAGCCTTTCCCGAAATCGTCCATGCTGATGCGGACGCCGAGCGCCTTGAGCTCCATCAGCGTGACGATCGCGTTGTCGACGTCCATCATCATGCTCTCCGTAATTTCGAGCTCGAGATACTGCGGGGGCAGTTCCGAACTCTCCAACGCTTTCTTGACGGTGCGCACCAAATGCTTCTGTTCGAATTGGCGCGGCGACAAATTGACGGAGACGACGAACGGTCCGTGCCCCGCTCGAATCCATGCGGCGTTCTGGGCGCAGGCGGTCCGCAGCACCCATTCGCCGATCGAGACGATCAGGCTCGACTGCTCCGCAATTGGAATGAATTCGCCGGGCGGGATGAGCCCGAGCTCCGGATGGTTCCACCGAAGCAGCGCTTCGACGCCCACCGCGCGGCCCGTGCGCAGCTCCACCTTCGGCTGGTAGCAGAGATGCAGCTCATTGTTGTCGATCGCCTGCCGCAGCGCCATCTCCAGCTTCGCCGTTGGGCCGGCGCTCATGCTTTCGTCGTACGCCTGGAAGTCGTTCCCGCCCCGCTGTTTCGCGCAGCGCATCGCGCGGTCCGCGAACTCGAGCAGCGCGGGCCCCGTCTCGCTGTCCTCCGGATAGACGGCCAATCCGATGCTCGGCGATATAAAGATATATTGGTCATCCAGCCGAAGGGGGCGCTGGAACGCCCGCAGGATGCGCCTTGCGATGCGCAACGCCCGGGATCGGTCCGCGCGCGGCAGCAGGACGCCGAAATTGTCCCCGTCGAGGCGCGCCGCCGTGGCGTGTACTCCTACGGTTTCCAGCAACCGTTCGGCCGAGGCGACGATCAACCGGTTGCCTTGCTCGAATCCGACGTATTCGTTCACCGCTCGAAACCGGTCCAAATTCATCGTCATGACGGCGGCCGGCGCGCCGTCCTTGGATTGCGCGATTGCCTCGGCTACACGCTCCAGGAACAGCTTCTTGTTCGGCAGACCGGTCATCGGCTCGAAATACGTCAACTGGGATACCTGCTGCTCGGCCAGTTTTTTGTCGGTGTTGTCTTGAACGTACACGGTGATGCCGTCCAGCGACGGGTGAGCGTGACAAGTGTACCATTTTCCGGTCTCCTGGTTATGTGCCGCGTACACCGTTTTCACGTTCTCCTCCATCGCTTGATGCAGCATGAGATAAGCATGAGTTCCGACCCACTCCGGATAGACGTCCCACAAACGTTTGCCGATGACATGCTCCCGTTTCCGCCCGCTGCACTGCTCCATCGTACGATTCCAATACTGAACTTCCCAACCGGAATTCAACGCGATGAACCCGTCGGACATGTTCTCCAAAATGTTGGAAACCGTCGTGTAGGTGCGAAGAAGCGATTCCTCCGCTTGTTTCTGCGTCGTAATGTCTTTCGCGATGCCGTATACGCCGACGACATTGTAGTCTACCGTAATCGGAACGAAGCTGACGTTGATGTGGACCGCTTCGCCGTTCTTTTTCAGCATGACCGATTCGAAGCTCTGCGCCTTGCCTCGCCGAGCGGTTACGAACCGTTCCAATGCGAATGTAAGCGCACTTTCGGGAAACAGCACGCCGAACGAACGCTGCGTCAGCTCTTCCCTCTTGTAGCCGGACAGCTCCTCGGTCAGGGTGTTGACGCTCAGGAGATTTCCTTCCGCATCCATCCACCACACCATGTCCGGGCTGCTCTCAAACAAAGCAGGCGCCCCTCGATCCGTATGCTGTTGTCTCGTTTTCTCGAGTTCCATTCGTTACAACCTCCTGAGGCCCGTTCCCGCGGTCCGATGTGTGCGGCCGGCGCGCAAGATGCGGTACGCCATTCGTTACTCCAGCTCGGGAAATACGTCTTTCCCGACGATTTCGGGCAATTGCAGCATCTCGAACACGGTCTTTACGTCTTCGCGCAGCCGCGCGACCGCAATCGAATGACCTCTGCCCTGAACTTGTTTAACGAGTGCGATCAGCAGTCCGATGCCGGAGGAGTCCACGAACGTTACGTTCGAGAAATCGATATGCACGCGCTCGCATGCCGCTAGCTGCGGAGCCAGCTCTTCGCCGATGAGCTCCGTCGCGTCGATATCCAAATCGCCGGTAAACGCGACCGCCGCCGAAGTGCCTTGCCGGTCCAATGTAAAAGTAAGCATCGTTTCATCCCCTTAAATTTGGTTTCCTTGTTTACCAAAGCAGCAATCGTCCGTCGTCCGCAAGACGCGCCCGGACCCCGCTCGCCTCCTCCGTGAAGGAATGCGCGCGGTGGCCGACTTGTATGAACGTATCGGCCCTTACGCGGCCGATCGTAATCGTCTGATCCTTCGGCACGCGAATTTTCGTCGGAATGCCGCCGAACGTCCCCGCTTCTTGAACGACGACGCCCTCCTCCGCGAACACCTCGCCGCCTCGAATATATCCTGCGATTTGCACGGCACCCTTCGCATGCAGCTTGGAATTGTACACGCCTTCCCCGATCACTTGGATCGCGCCCGCCGAAAACACTTTGCAATTTTGAAGATAGCTCGCCTTCACGAAGCAGTTCCGATCCGCCTCCGCCAAAGCCGCCGCCCGGAGCAGCCCTCCGACCTGGCTCATCAGCTCGCGAAAGCCTGCGATCGTGCGCAGGTCCGCCTGATGCGGCGTGACGAAGTTTCGAAACAGCTTGTCGCCGAGCAGCTTCCAATCGTCTTCCAGCTGCTCCGCTCCGAGCTTCGCCTTGTTCATGAACGCAACGACGAGCGGCGGCACCGATTTAAACTTGCCGTCGCACAATATTTTCAGGAACGGACCGAGCCCCGTCCGCTCCACGTTCGCCGATTTGAAGGCGGCGAGATTCATGATTTGCTGCATCGCTTGCGCCATTCGTTCGAGATGCTCATGCAGTTCGCCCAGCATATGGTGCAGCTCTTGAACCAGCATGCTGCTCTTCCCCGCCGTCAGCTCGCTCGTAATCGCGTTGTTCCGGATCGAGATCGAGCTGCCGGACGCGATGTTCGCCATATTCGCGTTTCCTTGGATCCAAACCGCCCCGAGCGCCTCGACCTCCATGCCGTCCTGCACGGCGCCCAATATTTCCACCGCTCCTGCATACCGAACGTTCCCGCTTTTCAAATTGACGTCATGGGGCACCGTCAGCTTCGGCACGATGCTGATTTTCGCGAAGCGCCCGTTGATTTTGACATTCGGCTGGCCTGTTTCGGTAGCGACCACCTTCGTGTCGTCCACGATCGCGATGCCCTTGCCTTCCGCGATGACGAGCGGTTGAGGCGGCTCCGGCAGCACGGGTTCCCCCGTAACCGCGACGCCCGCTTCTCCGCTTTGCGGCGGATGGATAATGCCGATCACTTGGCCGCGCTCGACGGCCGGGAATTCCTGCAGCTCTCGGAAGTCCACGCTGCCGTCGGCACGCTCCCGAAATCCCTTTTTCACTTCGGTCTCTTTGATCGATTCAAGATACCCGTTCGCGCTCGGCTTCGGACGAATGCCCCTCGCGACGACGAACGTTCCCGACGACCCGCTGCCGCACGCCCTCGCCAGCTCGGAATAATCGATGCCTACGGCGATGCCGAGCTCTTTCATTTCCTTCAAAACCGCTTCGCTGTCGATCGGAATCGGGAGCCTCTGTTCGACGACGTCCAGTTCGATGAAATTGCTCGGCTCGCGATCCTTCAGCGTTCGGCGCAGCCGATATCCCGGGGTGACGTGCAACACCGCTTCAAGCCGATCCTCGCCGATCGAAAGCTCCCAGCGCGGCTCGCAAATTTCGTCGCTCACGGAAACATGCAATTGATCGGTTTCGTTGACGACGACCGTCTTCTCGATGAATTCGTCGTTCTTGTAAAACTTCACGCCCGCTTTCGGCACGACGATCGGGTATTTGTCCGGCGCGTTCTTGCAATAAATATGGCCGTCCTTCACCCACACCTTGCCCGCGAGCTCGGCCGCGGAGGCGAATTCGCCGCCGCCCGCGAGCGGCGCATCCGTCCCGGCGGCCGGCAGCCGTTCGGCGTCGAGATCCATAGCGCCCGCCTGTTCCGCCGCCGCCTGCACCAACGCTTCCAGCGTATCCTGCGCTGGGCGCGGCGCCGCCTGACGCTGCTCCTCCGTCTGCGCGTCCTTCACCGTCAGCCGCACGAGCGCCGCTTTGGAGCCGAACCCGAGAAACCCTTTCGTCTCCGTCTCCAAAATTTCGATATCCACGTCAGAGCCCGGCGTTCCCAGCAGGTCCAGCCCCGTTCGGACCGCTTCCTTCACGGTTTTCCCTTTGGAGGTCACACTTTTGCCCATTTCGCTCCCCACCTTGAATGTCAATATGCGGATGAAGCCCGAACCGCTATTCCGCGACCGTCGCCCAAGCGCGGCCGACCTTCAACGTGACCATCGTAATATCGTCCCTTTGGGGCTCCCCCTCCGAGAACGACTCGACGGCGGCGATCACGCGCTTCTCGATCTCTTGCGCGGGCAGATGCCCGCTTTGCTTCAGCTCGGCGACGAGCCTGTCCAGCTTGAACATGTCCCCGGCGGCGTTATGCGCTTCCACGATGCCGTCCGTGTAAAAAAACGCGATATCGTCTTCGCGCAGCAAGGCGCGCGCCTCTCCGTACGTTTGATTCGGGAGACCGCCGAGCATGACCCCCTTCGCCTCCGGGATCGGCGCGACCTCTCCCGATCGGAGGACGATCGGCAGCGTATGACCGGCGTTCGAATACGTTAAGCTCATATCGGCGGGATTCCAGTCCGCGCAAAGGACGGTGACGAACGAGCCCAGCTTCCTGAGGTCGGGGAACAACGCGTTGTTCATCGCCGTCAACGTTTCGCCCGGAGACGCCGTGCTGACCGCCGCGCTGCGGAATGCGCCGCGCGTGAGAATCATCAGCATGGCCGCCGGAATGCCTTTGCCCATCACGTCGCCGATGATCATCCGCATGCGCCCGCCGGACAAAGGATAAAAATCGAAGTAATCGCCGCCGATCAAGCGGGCCGGCACCGACACGCCGGAGATGTCTCCGGAATCGATCCGCGGCTTGGCGCCGTTCAACAGCGTGGATTGGATATTCCGCGCGATCTGAATTTCCCGTTTCAGCGTTCGATCCAAATCCGACCCCCCGCCTCCGGCGTCCCCGTGCGGCAAACATGTCATGTTCGTGGAAACCATCGGCGGTTATCCCCCCTTCTGAAGGGTCTGCAATATATGGAACACTCCCACGGTTTGGAAAATATCATGGATCGGTTCGCTGATGCCGACAAAGCGGATGGAGGCGCCCCGTTCGGAGGCTGCGTAAATCGCGCCGATGACGGCGCCGATGCCGGTCGAATCCGTAAATTCCAAGCCCGAGAAATCGATGGTAACTGCTTCGACGTCCGGCGGCCAAGCCATGGCGCGCTCGTTGAATACGCCGATGGTCGCAAAATCCAAAATTCCCCGAAGCTCCAGCAACAACGCTCTTCCCTCGAGTAGAGAGAATACTTCAAGCATAGCTATTCACTCCTTTCGGTTCCTGCCTTGCCGTTAGTTTCATTTTCGAATTCGCGCGCGAACCGCTCCATCTCATCGTCCGCACTCGTTTCGTCGATATAAAAACGTTCCAGCTTCCGGTTCAAATTCCCAGACAGATCGTCGATACGCCGAATGGCCGCCGTCAATTCCTCCAACGTATCGCGAAGCATCAAGTGAATCGCTGTGACTTGACTCGCGTGTTCCTCCCACAAGCGGCTGATCGGCTCGACATGCTCGTCCGCAACGCCCCGGCCCGCGTCCTCCAGCGTCGTTTGCAGCTGCTCGAGCCGAGCATTCAGCTCCACCAAGAACGCTTTGGATTCGTGCGTCATGGAAGCCGACACGTTGTTCATTGTATCCAGCGAAGCTTGCACCCGCTTGGTCAATACGCGAGACAATACGTACAGGTCTTCCGCGTCGTGCTTGACGCCGTAGATCAGTCGGCCGATACCCCGCGTGACGTCGTTAATTTGGTTTGAAATCGCGCCCCACTCGTTGGCGTCCTTCACTTTCAGCGTATGGGACAAGTTGCCGGAGGCGATGCTTCCGATATGCTCGGCGATTTCCGCCAACGGTTGAAGCTGCCTCCCGGCGACCGCCCGGATCAGAAAGAACAGCACCAGAAACATAACGACGAACGCTCCCGACAAGCTCGAGACGACGAGCTTTTTGAACTGCTCTTGCCGTTCCGTATTGACGACGACGGTCATGACACGCTGTTCCGAGAGCGGGAAATACAATTTCTTGAAGGCGTTGTTCCCGGCATAATGCGTTTTCGCGGCCGGCTCGCCCGTTTCCATCGCTTGCTTCACCATTGCGGCGTCATCCTCGTCCGCATACCGATTCGACCCGTACAGAAGAGGTTGATCGTACCGCGGTTCGATAACGACGTTCTTGTCGCCCTTGAGCCATGCGGGGGCGTTGATGACGGCGATCTCCTCGATGTCCGAATCCTCGGTGACAATTTTCCCGATCATCTGCGCCGTTCCGGAGTGGAACATTTGATAATAAATGCGTTCGTCTAATATGTAAGGATTTATAAGAAAGGATGTCTTGCCGTCATAGTAATACCCGTATTTGTAATACTTGTCCTCCCAGTCGGACTTGGAGATCGGGCCCGCCCAATAGTGCTCCTCCGCTTCCCCGCGCCCGACCGTGACGAGTTCTCCGCGCATCAATTGATCGAACGCGGTGTACCAATATCCCCACTTTCGGGAACCGAGTCCGATTTCGCCGTCGTCGGTCGACTGGGCGATGACAATGTCGTCGTTTTGCCGGACGAAGAGGGAGATGCCCGAAAGCTCGAACTGCCGCATGAATCGCTGCAGTTCCTCCTGCGTGACGGTTTCGATCGAACGGCCCTCCAGCGCCTTAGCGATTTCCCGGCCGGCGAATTTGAGCCGCTGGCTGAATTCGTGCTCGATCGCTTCTGCGGATCGGGTTGAAGAGTCCACGCCGATGCTGACCATCTTGGCCGTCTGCGAGATTTCTTTCAACTGGTATCTTTGCAATTCGGAATTGACTAGAAAATTAGCCAAAGTAATCGTAGTAATGCCGCAAACGAGCAACGAAAACCCGATTTTCGCGATCAATTGCCGGAACACGGCGTTCTTGTTCATCAGAGCACCAGCCTCCCCTGCAGAGGCGAGTTCGCCTCTGTCGCTTCGCCCTTCCTAGTTACCGCGGAAAGCCCGATTTCTAGAACGACCGTCGTTCCTTTCGGCCCCGTATTTAGAACGATCCGGTCGTTCAACTTCAGCAGCAAGCTGAATCCGTGACCCATAGACAGCTTCGTCGAATATCCGGCCATCAGCGTCGTCTTGGGCAGCTCCGACAAATCTATGCCGCTTCCGCCGTCCTTGACGATGATTCGCAGCATATGCTTGTCAATGTATACGGACAGCTGTCCCTCGGTCGCATGCTTCAGCACGTTGGTAGCCGTCTCGGAGGTGCTGAGCAAAATGTCGTACTTTGTCTTCTGCGGAACCTCGTAAGGGAGCTCGTCCAAGATCGATTGCACCAGGGCGCGGCACTTCGCGATATCCGATTTGCTCCGGATTGGCGCTTCTCCGAGCAGCTTGACCCCGTAGTACGATTCCAGCTCGGCTTCCTCCGCAAGCAGCAGTTTGCCATGCGTTACCGAGAAAATGACGTCTTGATAAAGTTTTTTTATGCGTTCCTCCTGGACTTTTTCGTATTCCAATATGTTGCTGACGTCGAACACCATCAGGTGAACCTGCTCGCCCGCCGGAACGCAGTAAATGTCGTACACCTTGCCCGAAACGGGATCTTCGACGTATTCCCTGATTCTGATTTGCTGCTCCGACGCGCGCCGGACGAGGAGATCGACTTGCGACTGGCAAGGCATCGAGGCGATCGTTCCCTGCCCGTCGCGGTATGTGCCGTCGTATGTCGCGATCACGGCGGCTCCGAACTTTTCCAGCAACGCGGATTCGTAAAACTTTGTTCTCGCCTGCGTCATCATGACATTCTCGAGCAGCCGCTTCTCCTGAATTGCCGATTCCAAGTATTCCGACTCCGGCGCAGGCAAGAAATCCGCGATCGTTCTCACGATGTCGACCAACTTCGGATCTAGAACGTTTGAGGACAGTGCTTGGTAAAGGACTGCCGGATCCCCGCCTTTTTTCCCGTACACAATATGGTCATACTCGTTCGCAGCCGCGATAATGCGGGCGCCGAGCGGGATGTCTTCGTTTTTTTTGCCTTCGGGGAACCCGCCGCCGTCCCATCGTTCGTGATGGTAACGGATATATTCGGCCGCTTTAGCCAGACCGGAAATGTCTTTGATCATCTCCGCTCCGAACTCCGGGTGCTTGCGGTATTCCTTTTCCTCCTCCAGCGTCATTGGGCCTTTCTTCTGGAAGATTTTACTGTTGATCTGCCCTTTGCCGATGTCATGCAGCAGGGCCGCGTAATGAATCGCGTCAACTTCTTCTTGCGGCAGCTTCAACCTCTCGGCGATTTGCCGAGCCAGCCTGCCCGTCCGTGTCGCATGCCCCGCTCCGGTGGAAAGCTTGTCTTCGTTCAGGTGCATAAGCGATTCCAGCGAGCGCAGGTACGTCTTGCGCAGACGGATGAACATACCGAAAGCGTGGCGGAGCGCAAAGAAGAAAACGAATAAAAATATAGTTTCGACCCAAAATTGAGTTTGGTTCGATTGATCATAGATCATAGCAAGTCGGAAACTAAAGATGATCGTTACGGTGTAGCTAATTAAAATGTCTTTAAAGGAATCGCGCCAAACGGCGAAATAATTTTTCTTCTTCAACGTTGCAAGGATTATGAAGAGCAACCCTAAGCTAACGACAAAGTAAGTTGAAATGACCGCCAGACCAACCGGTATTTCATGCCAACCGAACTCCCCTTCTACACCTTCCAATCTTACTAACACAAGACTGGCAGCAGCGAGCGAAATGGTATATTGTCCGACGTTGAACAATACATGTTTCAACTCCACTTTATGGACCAATATGGAGATTACCAAGGCGGTTATTACTTCAACCGCTAACGCTTCCGGCACGCCGTAGCTGAAAAGCACGCCGAAGGTGATGATGCTGCCGCCCCCGAAAACAGTACCGTTCGGCAACTCTACCATATAAATTTCAAGCAACCCGGCCAACGCCGCCAGCGCGGCAATCTCTAGCAAATGCCGTTGTTCGATACCGGGAATAATTAGTACTAACCCAGTCATGCCGAGTGCAAAAACCGTATATATGTACACTTGCAACAGTTTTGGCATGACGCGTTCACTACCTTTACATAAAAATTAGGGCGCAGGTATTATACAGAATAAGTTATTTTTAGGAATGATTACTTAACCCAAGGGAAACCCGCAACAGCGGAAAGCACCAAAGCAGCCGTCGTCAACCAGAACAACCAGTTCTTTTTCATGGAGGCGTCACCTCCCTTCCTTGCATATCCTACGCCCTAAACCGGTAAACGAATTGAACCTTACGATGACTCAACCATTCGTCTATATAAAAATCGGGAAATCCCGAGAGTCATGAGAAGATCGCCTACGCTGACAATGCGGCTGCTTAACGCGTATGGCGGCTTCAGAGGAATAACGTCCGACAGGAGCGGCAAGTAGGAAGCTTGCGTCAGAGGCTGGTGCTTCGTGACGCCTTCCTGCAAGGGAGCGATATATTCATCCAGCCCCGCCCATTCCAGCGCCGCGAGGGATACCGGCATTCTGCCGTCGTTCAAAGCAATGACGGCAAAGTTCAGCAGCAGCCCCGCACCGAATGCGAGGAAGCCGGGCAGATGCCGGTTTTGCCAGCAGCAATATGCGAGAACGAGATAGGAAAGCGAGATCCAGATCGGAAACGTGTCATGCACGAAAGGAATGCGGTCGTAGAGCAGCATGGCGGCCGTTTGGACCAAAAAGCAGGCGATGATCGGCAACGGGTGGCGGAACTCCGTCCGCTGCAGTCGCCGCAGCGATCCCCCGCGCAGAAAAGCGAGTGCGACGGCGATCAGCGCAATTTCATATACCATACTCCCCCACCCTTATCTGTGAAAGTAAAAAATCCGCCCCGAAAAAGGGCGGATTTCCGCTTCCTTTCTTCGGCAACCCGGCTGCCATAGCAATCGCTTTAGGCCCGTGGCTTTGCGTCCCCGCTTTTCAGTCGGGTTAGCCATTATCGAAAAAGATCGAAATTCGAATTTGTGTAATTTTGCTTGACGGATCTTCCCAGTAAGAAGCCTCTAAGGCTTTTATCTTAAATTAATATACAAATTTCGTCAATATTCTTCAAAATTTTACATATTTCTTTCGTTTTTTATATTCTCTACACAAATAACTATGCATGATTTGGATGAAAGTTGGTATCACCCAACGTTCCTATTCCCGAGACAGGCACTTATTTCCTAGTTCCTAGGTTGGCTTCCTACTCGACATTCCTGCAATATAGAGACTCGGTTCCTATGCCGATCCGGCGGAGCCTGCCCGCTTCGGCAAGCCGGCGAAGCGCCGTGGACAGCTCGTCGTGCCCTACCCCCAACACCAGCACAAGGTGCTCCGCCGTGACGTAAGCATATGGGTTCAGCTCAAAAAATCGCTCGCAATCTTGAAGCGTGTTCGTCGATGCGTTCACGGCCATTCTCCTTGCTTCCTAGACGATCCTCTTCTCGTTGCGTTCGCCCGTTTCGACTTCGATAGTAGTCGACGACGACTTCGTCCAACTGTTGACTAATCGCCACGACGGCCGGATGCGACAGCTTGCCGCATGTTTCGTACGCTTCCTTCAATCGGACGAGCAGGTTCCGAACGTCGCCCTCCGTCATCGATCGACTCCGTTCCCGAACGCCACGAAGCGGTGGAACGCTTGGACGACGTTCTCGTCGTAGCAGACGCCGCTCCATCGGTACAGTTCTTCCAACGCTGCCTCGCTCGACTTCGGCACATTGTACCCTCTATGCCCGACCATAGCGTCGTAGCTGTCCACGATCCGTACGATTCGGACATATAAATCCAATTCCTTGTCGGTCTTGGCGTACGGATATCCGCTGCCGTCCAAATTTTCATGATGAAACAAAATGATTTGCGAAAGCACATATCCTTCCTCGATTAAGCTCCTCAGCAGCTCGACCCCGCCATGGCAGTGCTCGCGAATCGCCGCCCATTCCCCCGCGTCGAGCGCGCCTCGTTTGTTTAAGACGGCGGCATCCACGTCCAGCTTCCCAATATCGTGCAGCAGCACCGAGCGAAAAAACGCGTCCCTCTCCCGTCCTGCAAGACCGAACGCTTCGGCGAGGGACAAGCTGTACAGCGCGACGCGAACGGAATGCTGAAACGTAGGGAGATGGTGGGTCGACAGCTTTTTCATGAAAAACGAACAGACGTCGCGCTTCATAAATTCGACGGCGTCGCGGTACACGTACGACGGGGCGAGCAAGGAAATCGTGGCCATGATCATTCTTCCTTCCGAACTTGGGATTCTATTAGCCATTGTGCACGAAGGCAACGCGCGCGCCTATCGCCTGATGTTCTCATTTCCCTCGTCCGGTCCAAGGCAGGAACGGTTTCCTACGCAAACAGCCGCCAGGCCCGATAACGGTCCTGACGGCTGCTGGAATTCCTACTTTTGGTACCCAAGCTGATAAATTTTGGCGATCGCTTGCGCGCGGTCGCTCACTTCGAGCTTATGGAAGATGTTCGTAATATGGTTCTTCACGGTATGCTCGCTAATATAAAGCGCTTCCCCGATTTCGCGGTTGCTGTGCCCCTTGACCATTAGCTCCAGCACGTC
The DNA here is from genome assembly GCF_035645195.1 of Paenibacillus sp. Lineage (NCBI taxonomy): Bacteria > Bacillati > Bacillota > Bacilli > Caryophanales > Paenibacillaceae > Paenibacillus > Paenibacillus sp. Next base: position 53,154 of record NZ_DASQNA010000050.1, read on the forward strand.
CAACTCCCGCGCCGACAGCTTGACGGTCTGCTTCAACGCTTCGAATCCGATTGGTTCCAGGGCGGCGTCCTTGCGCGAGATCGCGGGCAGCTCGAAGTCGACCGTCAGCCGGCGCGTCAAGAAGGCGGCGAACCGGCGTTTCAATTCCTCCTCCGCCTCGACCGGAGCGACGTCTTCGATCCGCTCGCCGCTTTCGACGTACGCGATGACGAGCGCCAAAATTTGTCCCGCCGTCGAACGGCCTCGGGCTTCGCCGGCCGCATCGGTCGAACGGCAGACGATGCCGAGCAACGGGTCGTTCCGCAGCTGATCGCGCAGGAAATCCTCCGGATACACGCTTAGAATGCAAGCGACGCTCAGATCTTCCTTCTCCGCCGGCGACAGACGCATCTCGTCGGCGAAGTCCGCAGCGAGCTCCTTCGTTCGTTCGGCTTTCTCGTACGCCTCCGGACTCCAGACCTTCGTCGCTTCGTGAAGCATCCGCGCTTGGCCGCGAATGCCTTCTTTCCGCTCGGCGCTGACGATACGCTCGAGCGTAATGCCGAACAAAAACACGAATGTGGAGAAAATGTCCTTGATCGGCTCGTACCTTTCGACGCTCGGCAGCTTTACGCTAAGAATGCCGTAGAGCTCCGACTGCACGACGATCGGGCACACGAGCAGACATTCTCCGCCGACTTCCGTTTGGATGCGAATCTCCTCCAAGGCGGTTCGTCCGTCCGACGGGAAATAACGCTCCATCGCGCTTTTGCTGTACCGATGCACCTCTTCCGGTCTCATGCCGCGCGAGACGATTTGCGCTTTGTCCGCCCCCGGCAGTTGAATGATCAAGTGGGAATAGATGGCGGGAGCCAGCAAGATCAAGCTGATGTCGACCATGACATAAAGCGCTTTCTTTAAATCCCCCGCCATACTCATGATTTTGGAAATCTCCACGATGGCGGCGAGCTGCGTCGCGTAGTGCTGCTCTTTGTTTTTTAGCTTCTCGTATTCGATCTTTTTGCCCAGCAAATACGACAACGCCTGGATATACCGCTCGAGCGGTTCTCCGAGTTCCTGCTTGGCGGTCGAACCGCAGAAGAGCATGCCGAGCGGCCCGGCGTCGGACATCATCGGATATACGGCGAGGCAGCTCGGCGCGATCCCTTTCTCTCGGAAGTACGAGACGCGAGGATCGCCCTCGATAGATTTCCAGCTGCGCGGCTGCTCCAGCATGCTGGCTTGCCCGAGGAAGCCTTCTCCGTTCACGAAGACGGCGCGCAGCCAGCGGTCCTTGCAGGGACCGCTGTATTCCACGATGCGGTACACATCGCCTTCCGGCACGGCCAGTCCCGCGAAATCGACGGCGTCGAACAGACGGACGAGTCCCTCGACCGCATCGCCCTCATGCAGCTCATTAGTGACCGCAGCGTTCGCAAGCAGTTCGCCCAAATGTTTGTACGTTATTACAGATTCGCCGGCCTCCGTCAGCCGCGCGAACGTCTGCTCGAGCCAACTCATTCCTTGCAGCAGCTCGTCCGCCTTCTCCCGCGTCCAAACCTCGGCGCCGTCCAGCGCCGACAGCCAGCGCTCCGCGTCTTCGGCGCCTTCCCCCGACACATACGCGCGGGCGGCCGAGAGCGACGGCTCGTCCGCGATGACGCCGCAAAGAATCGCATACACGTCTTGGTTCGGAGCCGGCACGGCGACGGCGGCGTACCGCAGCCCCGGCACGGGACCGTCGATCAGCGCCGGGCGCCGGTCGGACAGACGCAGCGCATGACTCCATTCCGCGCCGCCGAGCGTCGCCTCGAACACGAGCTTCGACAGCTCGTCCCGATAGACGGGGGGCGTTCGATGGCGCCCCTGCTTGTCCGCGAGGACGACCGACGCGGCGAACGTGGTCGACAACCGCTGCTGGAAGCTGTGGAGCAAGTCCGGAACGACCCTGAACATTAGAAGCTCATCCCGTCGTTGAAGTACGGCTCGGCGTATCGATAAATCGCCTGGTCTCCCTCGCCCAACCTTTCCAGAATGGAGGAATTCACCAGGTCGTTCAGCACCGGCTTCAGATGCTCGACCTTCCTCCCCGTGCGAAGCGCCAAGCCCTCCTCGGTTTCCAGCGCATAGGGATTCCCTTGAAAGAACAGCGTGCACTCGATGCGCAGCGTCAACAAATCGTTTTCTTTCATCGTCATCATCCCCTTACACCAAATTCACGTAAGGCAATCGCTCGGAGCTCTCGACGATCAGCGGCTCGGACACGACTCCGTTCGGCGATTTCGTAACCTGCATAAACTGATAGTTGCCGTCCACCCACGTGCGGATGACGCCCGAGCTGGAACGTTCCAAATACGAAGAAACCTCCGGTTCCATCTCCGCGAAATTGCAGAGCGCGAGCACCGTGATGCCCAACGCTTTGGCGCGCGCCACTTCCTCGGCGAAAAATCGAGTGACGAACTGAGCGCCGCGCTGCGAGAATATCGTATTTAAATCGTAGTACGCGTACCACCGTTCGCCTTTGCCCATGCTCTCCGTAATGACCGGCAGCAAATTCTGGCGTAAATACTGCTTATATTCGTCGTTATTCAAATCGCTGACGTCAAGAACGGCGTCCTTGTACTGCGACGGGTAGGAACGTTTGTAGTGCTCGATGACGAAAAACTTGTTGTTTTTCAGCAGCTCGTCGATCGAAACATCGAACAACGACAAGAAGTTTACCGTATCGGTTACGCTGGTTAAGCTGGAGTTCAAAGAGATGACGTTTTTGCCCGCCTTGATTTGCTCTGCGAAAATGCTCGCGATGAAATATTTGTGATTCGCTTTGCTGTTCGTATCGAGCAGGAACGTCGAGCCTTCCGGGACGCCGCCTTGCAGGATCTTATCCAACCTCGCGATGCCCGTCGGCGTAAACTGCGTCGGGAGCAGCTTGTCCTCGACCATGGAAAGCGCGGGCACGACGTGTATGCCGTGATCTACGAACTTATACTGATGCTCGCCCTCGACGATGCGCGTGCCTCTCATTTTCAGCACTTCGATCGTCCGCTTTCGGTACTTTTGCAGATGCTCCTTCATCGCCAGCCGAATGACTCCGTCCGCTACGTAATTTTCGAACGGAATTTCGCCGGACTGCTCGCCGTTGCGCTCCTGCAGCAGCAGAGACGTCTGCGCGAATTTGCGGAGGACGTTCCGGACTAAGTACACGCTCTTTCGCTGATCCTTCTCGCTCGCATCCGACAGTTTAAACAGACTGATGCTGTCGATTACCATCCGCTTGCTGCCGATTTGGCGGATCATTTGCTCGATGATGCCGTTCGGCTCCGTCAGCTGATGCAGGAACGTTTCCGGAGAAAGGCAGACGACGCGCAGTTTGTTTTCTTTTTCTAATGCGCGAAGGTCCCAGCCGTACCCGTTTTTCATTTCTGCGTAAATTTGATCCGGCAGCTCCTCGAACGTGACGTAAATGCCGGGTTCGTTATGCGCGGTCGCCCCGGCGTACAAAAATTGCACGCCGAGCGTCGTTTTGCCCGTGCCCGGAGCCCCCTCCAACACGACGGCGCTGCCCGTCGGAATGCCCCCTTGCAAAATGCTATCTAAACCAGCGATTCCTGTTGATGTGTGCGTCATGCTTGTCCTCCCTCGCCGATAAGTCTGCAATCATTATAGCGCAAGAACTTCGATCCGTGGGAGGAATTTGTTCCCGATCCGCGAACGGACGAAAGGCGCAGCATCCGATTCGGACGCTGCGCCTTTCGTTGCGAGCCGTTATTTCAAGAGCGCCTTCACTTTGGAGACGACGTTCGCCACCGTGAAGCCGTACTCCTCGATCACCTTCGGACCCGGCGCGGAGGCGCCGTACGTCGTGATGCCGAGGATGTCGCCTTCGTCGCCGGCGTACTTATGCCAGCCGAACGGCGACGCCATCTCGACGACGAGGCGCGCCTTCACGTCCGGCAGCAGCACCGAATCGCGGTACTCCTTCGGCTGCGCGTCGAAGCGGTCCGTGCTCGGCATCGAGATGACGCGCACGTGCACGCCTTCGGCGGCGAGCGCCTTCTGCGCTTCGACGGCGAGCTGCACCTCGGAGCCGGTCGCGATGATTTGCGCGGCCGGTTTCGTGCCGGCCGGCGCGTCCGCGACGACGTACGCCCCGCGGGCGATGCCCTCGCGCGCGCCTTCCGCCGTGCCGTCGAGCACCGGCAAGTTTTGGCGCGTCAGAATGAGCGCCGTCGGGCGGTCCTTCTGCGACAGCGCGAAGCGCCACGCTTCGGCCGTTTCGTTCGCGTCGGCCGGGCGGATGACCGTGATGTCGATCATCGAGCGCATCGCGGCGAGCTGTTCGACCGGCTCGTGCGTCGGGCCGTCTTCGCCGACCGCGATCGAGTCGTGCGTGAACACGTACACGACCGGCAGCTTCTGGATCGCGGCGAGGCGGATCGCCGGACGCAGGTAGTCGGAGAACACGAAGAACGTGCCGCCGAACGCCTTCACGCCGCCGTGCAGCGCCATGCCGTTCATCGCGGCGCCCATCGCGAATTCGCGCACGCCGAAGTAGACATTGCGCTCCGCGAAGCTGCCCGGCTGGAACTTGCCCGTGTCGTTCAGATGCGTGTTCGTCGACGATTCGAGATCCGCGGAGCCGCCGATCAGCGTCGGCAGGTTCGGCGAGATCGCGTTCAGCACTTTGCCGGATGCGGCGCGCGTCGCCATCGGCTTCTCGCTAGTTCCGAACGTCGGAATCGCCGCATCCCAGCCCGCCGGGTTCTCGCCCGCGAACGCCGCTTCGAACTGCGCCGCAAGCTCCGGATGCGCGTCGCGATATTTCGCGAACAGCTCGCGCCATGCCGCTTCCGCCGCATCACCCTTCGCCTTCAGCTCGGCGAAATGCGCCGCGACCTGCTCCGGCACGTGGAACTCCTCGTGCGGCCACTCGTAGAACTCCTTCGTCAGCTTCGCCTCGTCGCCGCCGAGCGGGGAGCCGTGCGGACCCGCGTGGCCGCCTTTGCCCTGCTTGTTCGGGGAGCCGTAGCCGATGACCGTCTTCACTTCGATCAAGGTCGGCGCGTCGCTCGTCTTCGACGCCGCAATCGCGCGGTTGATCTCCTGCAGGTCGTTGCCGTTCTCCACGCGCAGGTAGTTCCAGCCGTACCCTTGGAAGCGCTGCGCGACGTTCTCGGAGAACGCGAGATTCAGATCGCCGTCGAGCGAAATATCATTGGAATCGTACAGCACGACGAGCTTGTTCAACTTCAGGTGCCCCGCGAGCGACGCCGCTTCGCCGGAGATGCCCTCCATCAGGTCGCCGTCGCCGCAGATGACGTATGTATAGTGATCGATGATCGGGAAGTTCTCGCGGTTATATACCGCAGCCGTGTGCGCTTCCGCCATCGCCATGCCGACGGCCATCGCGAACCCTTGTCCGAGCGGACCGGTCGTCGCGTCGACGCCCGCCGTGTGGCCGAACTCCGGGTGACCCGGCGTTTTGGAGCCCCATTGGCGGAACTGCTTCAGCTGCTCGATCGGCGTGTCTTCGTAACCGAACAAATGAAGAAGGCTGTACAACAGCATGGAGCCGTGGCCCGCAGACAAAACGAACCGGTCCCGGTTGACCCAATTCGGGTTCGTTGGAGTGTGGTTCATAAATTTCGACCAAAGCTCGTAAGCCATCGGCGCGGCGCCCATCGGCATGCCGGGATGTCCCGATTTCGCTTTCTCGATCGCGTCGATCGACAGCGTGCGGATCGTATCGATCGACAATTGCTCGACCGTTCTGCTAGTGTTCATGCTTTATTTTTCTCCTCCTCGGAAATGCGGTTGTACGGACAATTGGTATTATTGTACCATTGTGCCCCCCGCATTACCATATAGGTCAGCGCACGACCTTGGAGACCGCCTTCCAAGGAATCGCGTCGAGTCGAATCTTGCCTGGTTCCGTCGTAAAATTCGAAAACATGAAGTACATCGTGTCCCCGACGAACAAGAAATTGCCTCGGTCTCCCTTGGCCGCCTTCGGGTACACCGTCGACAGCGAAAACTTGCGGATGCTCCGGTCCGGCCCCATCCGGTAAATCGAATGCGGCTGCGTGAAGTGCATCATGTCGAAATACACGTATGAGCCGTGCACGCGAACTTGGTAAATATCCGAATTTTTCACCAGGAACGTTTTGCTCGTTCCGTCCAGCTTCGCCATGTGGAGGCCGTCCTTGTTTTCGTACGCCATCCATTCGTCGCCGACGGACAGCTTGAGCACCAAGGAGGAGAGCTTCGTTTTCCCGGTGCCGTCGAGCTTCATCCGGTAGAAGGCGTCCTCTTCCCGAACGCTGTAATAAATGTATTGCCCCCGGACGGCAAGCACGCCGAGCGTCGCGCGGTCGTACTTCAGCGCCGTCTCGCTCTCTCCCGTCGCCGCGCGCACCCGAACGAGCTCGAACCGTTCTTTGCCGTCGGCGAGCCGCTCCGTATTCAGGAAGAACGCGTACTCCTCGGCGAAGCCGACGAAATTCGAAGCCGAGCGTTCCGATCCGTCCGGAATCCAATGCGCGTTTTCGTACACCGTCTCGCGCGTTCGGCTTCCGTCCGTCTTGACGCGGCTCAGCTCGGAGCTCGAACCGCAGTACGCCCACTCCGCTTCCCCCGGGACGATCCCGGGCGATTGGCAAACCGTGTCCGACAGCTTTACCTTTTCCCGCGTCCGAACGTTCTCTTTATAAAAACCCATCCCCTTCGTCTCGACCTGCGCGTCCGGCACGTGTACGGAGCTAAGCCACGGATACTGCGAGTAGTAAATCCAGTCGCCCTCTTTCGCATAGCTGTATCCGTCGAAGAAATGCGTGTACAAGTATACGTCGTAGTCGGCGTCCTCCGTCGACATGTTCGGGAACGCCTGGTTCAAGTAGTAGGTCAGCGGCGTATTCCCGGACGCCTTGTCCGATGCGAGGTAATCGAAATCCGCCTGCTCGCCGATAAAAATGAGGCCCGTGTCCGCGTCATAATATACGGCTTTGCCCAACGTTTGCGCCGCGTAGCGCAGGGGCACGTACGTGCGGCCCTGGAGCTGAATCCCGTCGGAAGCGCGGACCGTCAGCCGCTTGCTTCCGAGCGTTACGATTGTCGCGGTATTGGCCGCGTCGTATTCGACTTCGGCGCCGAGGCTTTCCGATACGAACCGAAGCGGCACGTACGTGACGCCGCTGCGCGACACCGGGGTCACCCGCGGGTTGCCCGCGTCGATGCGGACGGCTTTGCGCGACACATAGGCGAACGAGCTCGACAAGTTCAAGATGATCGAGCGTTCGTACAGCCGGTTTCGCGCCTCGGCCGTCTTCACGTAAGGGTCGTCGGGCAGGAACGCCTCCACCGACGAGCCGTGTTCGCGCCGCAATTCGTCGAGCGCATCCCAAGGGTTTTCTTTCGGCAAAATGTACGCGAGCGGCAGTTCCTCCGTTCCGTTGAGCTCCGCGGAGGCGCGGCCGGGCAGCAAACCGGCGAACAGCGCGGCGGCCGCCAGAGCGGCGGCGAACGCCCGTTTCGAAGGGGGCTTGAGCATCATGATGTCTCCTTATGAAAGCAAAGTAGTAGGCCGTTGCGGCGACTTCCTACTTTAGCATACGGAAACTGCCGGTGCCAACCGTTCCCAGCTTGCCGTCTGCGCCTCGGACGGACGCTTCGACGGTGAGCGTCGACGCCGACTCGTGGAGCACCTTGGCCGTCGCCGTCAGCCGGCCGGCCGCGAGCGGCGCGACGAAATGCACGTTGAGGTTCGTCGTGACGGTGCGCTCGCCCGGCCGCGCGCTCATGACCGCCAGCGCCATGACGTTGTCGAGCAGCGACGCCAGCACGCCGCCGTGCACGATGTCCATCGCGTTCAAATGTTTCTTCTCCGCGTCCAGGGCGATGACGGTCCGCTCGCGCGAAACCTCCAGCGCTTCGCAGCCCAAGTAGTCCCAAAACGTGCCCGCGGCGCGCGCCTCCAACTGCTCCAGCCACTCTTTCTCTTTTTGATCCATATGCGTTTCCCTCCGCATCCGATTTCGTTTTATTGTATCAAAAAAAAGCCCCCGCAAGCCGGCGCTTGCGAGGGCTGTCGTCGGGCCTTCCCCTAACGCTTCGCCCGCTCCTCCTCGACCAGCGCGCGCCGGAGGGGCTTGCCGATCATCGATTTCGGCAGCTCCGCGCGAAACTCGATCAGCCGCGGCACCTTATACGCCGCCAGATGCTCCCTGCAGTACGCCTCGAGCGCCGCAGCGGTCACCTCCGCTCCGTCCTGCAGCACGACGTACGCCTTCACCGTTTCGCCGCGGTACGGGTCCGGCACGCCGGCGACGACCGCCTCTTTGACGCCTGGATGCTGGAACAGCACCTCCTCGATTTCCCGCGGATACACATTGAAACCGCTTGCAATAATGATGTCCTTTTTGCGGTCCACGATCTTGAAATAGCCGTCTTCGTCCATCGTTCCCATATCGCCCGTGAACAGCCATCCGTCGCGGAGCACCTTCTCCGTTTCCTCCGGGCGGTTCCAGTACCCTTTCATTACCTGAGGGCCGCGAACGGCGATTTCGCCGACGGCGCCGACCGGCAGCTCCTCGCCCGTCTCCGGGTCGACGACCTTGCAGTCGGTGTCGGGGAACGGGATGCCGACGGAGCCCACCTTCCGCATCCCCCAGATCGGATTCGCATGCGTCACCGGCGACGCCTCCGTCATCCCGTAGCCTTCGATGAGCCGGGCGCCGGACAGCGCTTCGAACCGCTCCTGCACCTCGAGCGGCAGCGGCGCCGCCCCGCTCACGCACACGTTGACGGAGGACAGATCGTACGCTTTCAGCTTCGGGTGATTGATCAAAGCGATATACATCGTCGGGGCGCCCGGGAAGATGGTCGGCTTCTTCGCGTGGATCGTGCCGAGAACCGTCTCGATCTCGAAGCGCGGCAGCAAGATGAGCTCGCCCGCGCGAAGCGCCGCTTGGCACATAAGCACCGTGAGGCCGAATACGTGGAACAGCGGGAGCGCCGCGAGAAACCGCTCTTCGCCCATCTTCGCGCGGTAGCACCATAACGCGTTCTGATGCGTGTTCGCGACGAGGTTGTAATGCGTCAGCATGACGCCTTTGGCGACGCCCGTCGTGCCGCCGGTATATTGCAGCGCGGCGAGCTCCTCCTCCGCGTCGACGCGCGCGAGGATCGGCGCGGCGAGACTTTCCGCCAGCACGTCTTTGAATCGATGCACCGTGTCGGTGTACGTCATAAGGACGTATTGCTTGCTGCGCTTCAGCTTAAGCGGGTACAGCCAGCTTTTCGGCCACGGCAGCTCGTCGGCGATCGACGTGACGACGACGTGCTCGATGTTCGTGTACGGCCGCGCCGCGTCGACGCGGGCGTACAGCTGATCGAGCGTGACGATCAGCTTCGCGCCGGAATCCGCGAGCTGGTGCTTGAGCTCATGCGGCTGGTACAACGGGTTCGTCTGCACGGCGACCGCGCCCGCCATCAGCGTGCCGTAGAAGGCGATGACGGCGGCCGGGCAGTTCGGCAGCATGATCGCCACGCGGTCGCCGCGCCTGATTCCGAACCGACGCTGCAGCGCGTTCGCGAACCGGTAGCTCGCTTCGAGCAGCCGCGCGTAATCGTACCGGGCGCCGAGGAAGTCGAGCGCGGGACGCGACGGATACCGCTCCGCCGCGTCGATCAACAGCTGTGCCGCATTGTGCTTCGGGTACGCGTACGACGGCGGCACTTCCTTCGGGTAATGGGCCAACCAACGCTTCGTCGTTTCCATCGCGATGTCCCCTTTCGTTGCGCCCGAATCAATACGCGTACCGAGCGTTCTCGACGACCCTCGCCGCCACCGTCCGCTTCAGCGCCGTGACGTCCAGCGGCTGATGCCGCGTCAATTTCTTCAGCGCCGACAGCATCGTGCGCAGCGCGTCGCCTTGCTCCATCGCCGAGAGCCGCCGCCGCGCGATGCGCTCGAGCTCCTCGAACGTCTCTTGGACGAACGCGCTCGTCATGGCGATCGAGAGCCCCGCCTTCGCCTCTCCGTCGGCGGCGATCCGCTTCTTCGTCCGCAGCAGCGCGCTCTCCGCCGCATACGTCCCGATGATCATGTCGGCGAGGTCCGCGAGCGCCTCTTGCTCCTGCTCGAATTGCAGGCCGTATTTTTGCACCGCGGCGCCGCCGACGAACAGAAACAGCTTCTTCATCGTGCCGACGAGATGCGTCTCCTGCGCAAGCGTCTCTTCGAAGCTCGCCGGCGGCGCCATCGACAGCAGCTCGCCTTGGAATTGCTGCGCCGCTTTCAGCAGCGGCAGCTCGCCCTTCATCGATTTCTTCAGCAGCGTGCCCGGAATGAGCAGCCGGTTAATTTCGTTCGTTCCTTCGAAAATGCGGTTGATCCGCGAGTCGCGGTACATGCGCTCGATTTTGTATTCCTGCACGTAGCCGTAGCCGCCGTGAATTTGCACGCCTTCGTCGACGACGAAGTCGAGCGCCTCCGAGGCGAACACTTTGTTGACGGAGCACTCGATCGCGTACTCGGCGATCGCCTTCGCCGACTTCAGTCCCGCATCTACCGCGCCGTAGTCGATGCCTTCGAGCGCCTCGTCGACGAGGCCGGCCGTCCGGTACACCATGCTTTCTAACGCGTATGTGCGGATGTTCATGTCGGCGAGCTTGGCGCGTACGAGCGGGAATTCGCTGATCGCGCGGCCGAATTGGCGGCGCTCGTTCGCGTAAGACGCCGCGAGCGCGATCGCCTCCTTGCAGCCGCCGAGCGCGCCGGCGGCCAGCTTGAAGCGGCCGATGTTGAGGATGTTGAAGGCGATGACATGGCCTTTGCCCCGCTCGCCGAGCAGGTTTTCTTTGGGCACGGGGACGTCTTCGAAGTACAGCGGAACGGTGGAGGAACCTTTGATGCCCATTTTCTTCTCTTCCGGCCCATTGCTGAAGCCCGGCATGCCGCGCTCGACGATGAACGCGGAGAAGTCCGTTCCGTCGATTTTCGCGTAAACGATGAACACGTCCGCGAAGCCGCCGTTCGTAATGTAAATTTTGCTGCCGTTCAGGAGGTAGTGCTTGCCGTCGTCCGACAGGCGCGCCGTCGTTTTCGCGCCGAGCGCGTCGGAGCCGGAGCCGGGCTCGGTGAGGCAGTACGCGGCGATTTTCTCCCCCGTCGCGAGCTGCGGCAAATACCGCTCCTTCTGCTCGCGGGTGCCGAAGAAGACGATCGGCAGCGTCCCGATGCCGACGTGCGCGCCGACCGACAGCGCGAACGAGCTCGCCCGGGCGAGGCGCTCGTTAATGATCGTCGAGCTGATTTTGTCGAGGCCGAGCCCGCCGAACGCCTCGGGCACGTCGGCGCCGAGCAACCCGAGCTCGCCCGCCTTGCGCAGCAGCTTCACCGTCAAATCGTAATTCAGCTTCTCGATGTCCTCGTCATGCGGCAGCACTTCGCGATCGACGAACTCTTCCGTCGCGTCCGCGAACATGCGCTGTTCTTCGGTGAAATCCTCCGGCGTCGACACGGAGCCCGGCGGCGCGTCGTCGATCAGAAAGCCGCCGCCTGCGGCGAACGTCCGCCGCTCGCGATCGATTTCGGTCATCGCTAATCCCTCCTCGTAGTGGGGTGGCCGCCCGGCGGCCCGTTACGCGTGCACATCGAACACGCCGGCGGCGCCCATGCCGCCGCCGATGCACATCGACACGACGCCGATGCCGCCGCCGCGCCGCCGCAGCTCGTGCACGAGCGTCGCGGTCAGCTTGGCGCCGGTCGCGCCGAGCGGATGGCCGAGGGCGATCGCCCCGCCGTTGACGTTGACCCGCTCCGGATCGAGGCCGAGCGCGCGGACGCAGTGCACCGCCTGCGCCGCGAACGCCTCGTTGATCTCGAACAGGTCGACGTCCGCGGGCGACAGCCCCGCCATCCGCAGCGCCCGCGGAATCGCCTCGACCGGCCCGACCCCCATAATCTCGGGGTCGACGCCGGCGAGCGCATATGCGCGGAACGTCGCCAGCGGCACGAGGCCGAGCGCTTCGGCTCGCTCGCGGCTCATGAGCAGCGCGGCGGCGGCGCCGTCGCTCATCTGCGACGCGTTGCCCGCCGTGACGGTGCCGCCGGCGGCGAACGCCGGCCGGAGCGCGGCGAGCGCTTCGAGCGTCGTGTCCGGCCGCACGCCCTCGTCGGCGTCGAAGACGAACTCGCGCGTGCGCGGTCGGCCGGCCGCGTCGACGTCGCTTAGCCGCGCCGTCACCGGCGCGATTTCGTCGCGGAAGGCGCCGCGCGCGAGGGCCGCCGCGGCGCGGCGATGCGACTCGAGCGCGAAGCGGTCCTGGTCCTCGCGCGTTACGCCGAACCGCCGCGCAACCTCCTCCGCGGTATGCCCCATGCTCATGTACGCTTCGGGCATCGCCGAGACGATGTCCGGGTGCGGCGACGGCTTGAAGCCGGCCATCGGCACGTGGCTCATGCTCTCCACGCCGCCCGCCAGCACGACGTCCGCCGCCCCGAGCATAATGCGCTCCGCCGCGAAGGCGATTGCCTGCAAGCCGGACGAGCAAAACCGGTTGATCGTGATCGCCGGCACCGTCGTCGGAAAGCCGGCGTACAGCGCCATAATGCGGGCGAAGTTGAGCCCCTGCTCCCCCTCCGGCATCGCGCATCCGACGATGATATCCTCGACGTCGGCTTTGGCGACGCCGCCGCCTGCCCGCTCCATCGCCGCGTTCAGGACGGCGACGCCCAGATCCTCCGCCCGCGTCTGGGCGAGGCTGCCCTTCTTCGCGCGGCCGACCGCCGTCCGCGCGATCGATACGATGACCGCGTCGCGTTTCGCGTCTCTCATGCGTTGTCGCACCTCCTTCAGTTGCGCAGCGGTTTGCCTTTGGCGAGCATATGCTGCATGCGCGCCTGCGTCTTCGGTTCGCCGACGAGACTTAAGAACGCCTCCCGCTCGAGATCGAGCAAATACTGCTCGCTCACGAGCGCGCCGGCGGGCGCGTCGCCCCCGGCGAGCACATGCGCGAGCTTGCCGGCGATCAATAGATCGTGATCGCTGATATAGCCGCCGGCCCGCATGCCGTACGCGCCCATGCGCAGCACCGCGGCGCCGTCCCGGCCGACGACGCGCACCCGCTCCGGGCGCTGCGGCGTATAGCCCGCCTCATCCATGGCGAGCACGGCCCGCTTCGCCTCGTAAATCCGGTGGTCGTCGTTCATGACGACCCTGTCAATCGCGCGCATGTAGCCGAGGTCGCGCGCGTGCGCGCCGCTCGTCGACGTTTTGGCGAGCGCCACCGTTTCGAACGCCGCGTTCACCTGCGGCTGCAAATCCGTCTCCGGCGACGCGGCTCCGGCAGCGATGCGCAGCGCCAGCTCCTTGCAGCCGCCGCCCGCCGGGATGAGCCCGACGGCCGTCTCCACGAGGCCGAAATACGTTTCCGACGCGAACAGGATGACGTCCGCGGGCAAGCAAGCCTCGACGCCGCCGCCGAGCGTCATCCGGTGCGGCGCGGCGACGACGGGCCGCTCGAGCCGCTTGAGCGCCGTCATCGCGCCCTGGAACATCCGGATGATCCGGTCGATTTCATCCCATTCCTCGTCCTGCGCCTCCAGGAGCAGCAACATCAAATTCGCCCCGACGCAAAAATTCCGCCCCTCGTTCGCGATCACGAGCCCCCGCCAATTGCGGCGCACCTCTTCGACGCTCTGCGTGATCATCGTCAGAATGTCCCCGCCGATCGCGTTGTTCGGCGAATGAAACTCGAGGCAAGCGACGTCGTCGCCGATGTCGATCAGCGAAGCGCCCGCGTTCGAACGAATCACCCTCGCGGGCTGCGCCTTCAACGCTCGAAGCGAAATCGTCTCCTTCCTCTCTGCCTGTTCCTCCCACGCCGTTCCGCGCACGTAGAACCTTTTCCCATCCGAATCCGCTTTATAGAACGTCTCGTTCCCCGCCGCCAGCCACGCCGTCACCCACGCCGGCACCGCGCGCCCCTCCGCCTGCATCCGCGCCACGGAGCTTCGAACCCCGATCGCATCCCACGTTTCGAACGGACCGAGCTCCCAGTTGAAGCCCCATTTCATCGCGTTGTCGATGTCGACGACCGAATCCGCAATCTCGCCCAGCCGCTCGGCCGAGTACAACAGCACCGGGGCGAGCAAATTCCAGGCGAGCTGCGAATACCGGTCGCCCGCGCCGAGCAGCGCCCGCAGCTTGCCGCGCGCGCCCTTCGCCTGCTTCGCCGCTTCCAGCGACGCGCTCGTCGGTTTGCGGCTGTCCGCATATTCCAGCGTCGCGAGATTCAGCGCTTGAATGACGCTGGCGCCGTCCGGCCCCTTCACCTTCTTGTAAAAGCCCTGCCCCGCTTTCTCCCCGAGCCAGCCTCTAGCGATCAGCGCCTGCAGCGGCGCCGGCACCTCGAACGCTTCCCACTCCGCCGGATCGCTCGCGCGTTCGCGCACATTGCCCGCCACATGCGCGAACGTGTCGAGCCCGACGAGATCGAGCGTGCGGAACGTCGCGCTTTTCGGCCGCCCCATGGCCGGGCCCGTCGCCGCGTCGACCTCCTCGACCGTAAACCCGCCCCGCTCCATCTCCCGCAGCGTGACGAGCATGCCATACGTGCCGATCCGATTCGCCACGAAATTCGGCGTGTCTTTCGCGACGACGACGCCCTTGCCGAGCCGCTTCTCGCCGAACGCCGCGATCCCCTCGACGACGACGGGATCGGTACCCTGCGCCGGGATAATTTCCAGCAGCTTCATATAGCGCGGCGGGTTGAAGAAGTGCGTCCCGAGAAAATGCCTCCGAAACGCTTCGCCTCGCCCCTCGACCATCGCGTTCACCGAAATACCGGACGTATTCGTCGACACGACCGTCCCGGGTTGCCAAACGCTCTCGATGCGCGCAAGCAGCTCGCGCTTCACGTCGAGCCGCTCCGTCACCGCCTCGATTACCCAATCGACCTCGGCGAGCTTCGGCAGCTCCGCTTCCAGCTCCCCCGGCTCGATCAGCCCCGCGCACGCCGGGCGGAACAAAGGCGCCGGATTCGTCTTCGCGAGACGCGCGATCGCCTTCTCCGCCGTGTCCCGCTTCACGTCGAGCAGCATGCAAGGAATGCCCGCATTGGCGAGATGAGCAGCGATCCCCGCCCCCATGACGCCCGAGCCGATCACCGCCGCTTTCCGAATGAGGAATGACATGCCGAAGAACCTCCTTCTGTAACTTTTGTTGCCTCGGGGCCATCCGCTTCGTTTTCTCTTCTGCAATACTTAAGACTCTGCTCCTCAACGACTGGCTGCCTTCTTTCTAAACCCTTCAGTTTGCTTGACGCTCCCCGCTAACGTTTGGACACTTTTGGACAGCTTTTCGGCAAACGTGACTGGGAACATCCCTCACTCGTGCCTTTGATGACCCCTTCCGTGTCCCCTCCCGGACTACTTGAATGTCTCCAACGGCCTTTGGACACTTTTGGACAGCTTTGGCAAAGCGTGACACTGGGAACACCCCTCCCTCGAGTCTTTGACGGCCTCTTCCGTGTCCCCTCCCGGACTACTTGAATGTCTCCGACGGCCTTTGGACACTTTTGGACAGATTCGGCAAACGCGTGACTGGGAACGCCCCCCCTCGAGTCTTTGATGGTCCCTTCCGCGTCCCCTCCCGGACTACTTAAATGTTTCCAACGGACTTTGGACACTTTTGGACAGCTTCGGCAAACGCGTGACTGGGAACGCCCCTCCCTCGAGTCTTTGATGGCCCCTTCCGTGTCCCCTCCCGGACTTCTTAAATGCCTCCAACGGAATTTGGACACTTTTGGACAGCAACTGAGCGTCCTACAAGCGATCCAGGCCCCCATGTTCCTGTAGTTTCACACCTCCAATTTTTACAATCGACTCCCGCAGTCACCTGCCTCGGTTCACTTAAACGGCTCCTTATGCCGTTGGACATTTTTGGACAACAACCAAGCGTTCCATAAGCATTCGCACATATATGATCCTTGGGCGTTCAACTACTACCGAATTACTTATCCGCCCCCATCAGTTATTGGACACTCTTGGACTGAAATCATGCTTCTGCAGCAATACGTTCAATTTCACTTCCCTTGGGGGTATCCCAACCCCGGATTGCTTATAACGCCGCTCAAGACTTTGGACACTTTTGGACAGCAACTGAGCTTTACGCAAGCGATTCATGACCTCCATGTACTCGAAGTTTCAAACCTCCAAGTTTTACAATCGACTCCTGCGGACCTGCCCCGCTTTACTTAAACGCCTCCTTATGCCGTTGGACATTTTTGGACAACAACCAAGCGTTCCATAAGCATTCCGTGCACTATATGTTCCTTGGGGCGCCCTACTACTACCGGATTACTTATTCGCCCCCGTCAGCCATTGGACACTCTTGGACTGAAATCAATTCTCCTGCAAAAAATACGCGCAGTCTCATGTCCCTTGGGGCATCCAATCCTCGGGTTGCTTACGACCACCCTCCCAACTTTGGACACTTTTGGACAGCAACTGAGCGTCCTACAAGCGATCCATGCACCCTATGTTCCGTGAACTTCCACCTCCGAATTTTTCAACCGATTCATGCTGTGACATGCCTCGGAATGGTGCTTGCCCGCGCTCGTTATTGTTTCGGGCCGAAAACGGATACTTCGAGCAGCTCTGCGACGTCGCGAGCGGCGAGCGATTGCTCGGCGTCCAATAGCTTTGCGCCGTCTTCCATCATCGCGAGGCAGTACGGGCAGGCGGAGGCGACGACGGTCGGCCGGACGGCCAGCGCCTGTTCGACGCGGGCGACGTTGACGCGGCGGCCTTGCGTCTCCTCCATCCACATTCGCCCGCCGCCGGCGCCGCAGCACATGGCGTTCTCGCGGCTGCGCGACATTTCGGCGAGCTCCACGCCGGGAATCGCGCGCAGCAGCTCGCGGGGCGGCTCGTAAATTTCGTTGTACCGCCCTAAGTAACACGAGTCGTGATACGTCACACGCTCCTTTACTACGTGCCGCGGCCTCAGCCGCCCCTCCGCCACCAACGCTGCGAGCAGCTCCGTATGATGGAGCACCTCGACGTCCGCGGGGAGTCCGAACTCAGGGTATTCGTTTTTTAGCGTGTTGTAGGTGTGGGGGCAGGCGGTGACGATTCGTTTCACGTCGTACTTCGCGAAAGCGGCGATGTTTTCCGCGGCCAGCTGCTGGAACAGCATTTCGTTGCCCATCCGACGCGGGGCGTCGCCGGAGTTGCGCTCTTCGTTGCCCAGCACCGCGAAGCTGACGCCCGCCGCGTTCATCAGACGCACGAGCGCGCGCGATACTTTCTTCGTGCGGTTGTCGTACGAGCCCATTGAGCCGACGAAAAACAGCACTTCGAACGAAGGATTCTCTTTCACCGTGGGTACGCGCAGCAACGTATCTTCCTCGGCGGCCGCGGGAGCGGCGGGCGATGCAGCGGCGCGGAGCTCGTCGATCCATTTCGCGCGGTCGTTCCGGGACAGCCCCCACGGGTTGCTTTGGCGCTCGATGTTCGTCATCGCCCGCTGCCCGTCGGCCGGCAGCCGTCCCTCCATCAATACGAGGTGGCGGCGCAGGTCGACGATTTTGTCGACGTGCTCGTTGTCGACCGGACACTGGTCCTCGCAGTTGCGGCACGTCGTGCAAGCCCAAATCTCCTCTTCGGTAATGACGCTGCCGATCAAGGACATCTCCTCCGGCCGCCCCTCGGTCGATGGCCGCCACCCTGCCTCCTGGGCCGCGATCGTCGGGCCGATGTCGCACCCCGGACCGACGGCCGGATCCGGCGCGACCCTCGACATCGCGTGCGCCCCGGCCGACTCGCCGAACGCGAAGGCAGGCACCCACGGCGATTTCGACGTGACGGCGGCGCCTTTTTCGACGAGGTGGTCCCTCAGCTTCGCGATCAAATGCATCGGCGACAGCAGCTTTCCTGTGTTCGAGGCGGGGCACACGTTCGTGCAGCGGCCGCACTCGACGCAGGCGAACAAATCGAGCATTTGCTTTTGGTCGAACTGCTCGATCGCGCCGACGCCGAACGATTCCGCCGTCTCGTCCTCGAGATCGAGTGCCCGCAGCCGGCCGGGCGGTTCCTTCCGCTTCAGCAATATGTTGAGAGGCGCCGTCACGATGTGGAAGTGCTTCGACTGAGGCACGTAAACGAGGAACGCGAGCAGGATGACCAAATGCGCCCACCAAGCGGCGTAGAAGCCGACCGCAGACCCGAGCCCGCCGGCGCCGACAACGGGAGCGAACACGGACGCCAACGCGGAGCTGATCGGCGCGGTCCACTCCCATTCCCCCGCGGCCTCCCCTCCACGGCGCAGCCGGTCGAACGCAAGCGTCAGCAGCACGGAGGCCATCAACGCGGCGATGAACCAGATGACGATGCTCGGCTTCCAGCCGCGCTTCAGCCGTTTCAGCTTTTCGCCGTACCGCCGGTACGCCGCGTACAGCATCGCGAGCAGGACGAGCGCGACCGTCGTCTCCTGCGCGAGCTCGAACGCGCCGTAGAACGGAAGCGGCAGCCCGGCGCCGAATAAGCCGCGCGCGAAAATATCGAGCGCCCCGACCTGCAGCACGAGGAAACCGTAAAAAATGACGACGTGCATGATTCCGCTTTTGCGGTCTTTCAGCAGCTTTGTTTGTCCGAACGTTTCCGCGGCGAAACGTCTCAGGCTTCCCCGCAGCGCGACCATTGCCGCCTCGCCCAGCTCCCGGCCGTCGACGGGCCGACCGAGCTTCACATAGGCATATCGGTGCGCCACCGCGCGAACAAACCAATGCACTCCTAGTCCCGTAACCAGCAAAAACGCCAACCCGTTGATCCATGCCCACACCATGCCGAACGCCTCCTCTCCGATCTCGATGCGCTGCGGACAAGTGGATGAAGCGCTTTCAAGGCAGCGAATTCCCGCTTACCATCATCGTACGCGGGGCCGTTTGTCCGTTAGGACGCTTTTCTCACGAGGACTGCGACGAGGCTTTCGGGCGGGCGGTTCAGGCGTAGGAGACGGTTTCATGGCATAGGATGGTAAAAAGGTTCTCGCAAATACGAAACGGAGGCGGGACGGATGAACATCGTGGTGTTCGTGAAACAAACGTTCGATACGGAGGAGCGGATCGTTCTCGCGGGAAACGGGGTTTCGGAGGAAGGCGTCAAGTTCGTCGTCAATCCGTACGATGAATATGCCATCGAACAGGGCATCCGGCTGCGGGACGAGGCGGGCGGCGGCAAGGTTACCGTCGTCTCCGTCGGGCCCGCCCGCGCGGCGGAGGCGCTGCGGACCGCGCTCGCGATGGGCGCCGACGAGGCGGCGCTCGTCGACGACGCGCGCATCCCGGCCGACGAATACGCGGTGTCGATCGCGCTGGCGGCCGCGGCGCGGCACGTCGCGGGCGGGACGCCCGACGTCGTGCTCGGCGGCAATTTTTCCGTCGATAACGGCGCGGGGCAAGTGGCTATACGCGTGGCGGAGCTGCTCGGCATGCCGCACGTCGCCGCTGTGACGGCGCTGACGATCTCCGGCGGGGTCGCGTCGGCGGAGCGCGACGCCGAGGGCGACGCGGAGCTCGTCGAGGTGCCGCTGCCGGCGTTATTCACCGCGCAGCAGGGGCTGAACGAGCCGCGCTACCCTTCTTTGCCGGGCATCATGAAAGCGAAAAAGAAACCGCTTGCGACGCTCGCGCTCGACGACCTCGGCTTGACGCCGGAGGATGTGGCCGCAAAGACAGTCCGGGTCGGTCTGGACCTGCCTCCGCCGCGGGCGGCCGGCCGGTTGATCGCCGGCGACCCGGCGGCGCAGGCTGCGGAGCTCGCGCGGCTGCTGCGCGAAGAAGCGAAGGTGCTGTAAAGAGAGAGCTGATGAAGGAGGTTGACTACTATGTCCAACCGCAAAACCTGGCTCGTTATCGCCGAGGAGCGCGACGGAGCGCTGCGCCAAGTGTCGTTCGAGGCGCTCGGCGCGGCTTTCGCCGCGGCGGCGGAGGGCGACGCGATCGTCGCCGCCCTGATCGGCAGCGGCGTCGCGGGGCACGCCGACGCTTTGGCCGCGCGCGGCGCGCAGCGCGTGTACGTCGTCGACCGCCCGGAGCTGGCGGTCTATCATCCGGAGGCGTTTCTCGCCGCCGCCCGGTCGCTCGTGCAGGCCGTGCAGCCTGCCGGAGTGTTCCTCGGCCATACCGCGGCCGGCCGGGATCTCGCGCCGCTGCTGGCGGCGGCGCTCGGCTGCGGCGCGGTCACCGACGTGACCGCGGTATCGCCCGGCGGCGAAGGCGGCGCGCCGCCGGTGTTCACGCGCCCGCTGTACGCGGGCAAAGCGGCGGAGCGGCGAACGGCGGCGGAGCCGTTCGTCGTCACCGTGCGCCCGAACAACATTCGGGCGCCGGAGCCGGCGGACGGCGCGGCGGCCGCCGCCGTCATCGCCGTCGAGCCCGCGGCCGCGCCGCTGCGCGCAATCGTGAAGGACGTCGTCAAGAAGACGTCCGGGCGCATCGACCTGACCGAGGCGAAGGTCGTGGTCGCGGGCGGGCGCGGCGTGAAGAGCGCCGAAGGGTTCGCGCCGCTGCAGGCGCTGGCGGATGCGCTCGGCGGCGCGGTCGGCGCTTCCCGCGGCGCGTGCGATGCGGGCTACTGCGACTACGCCCTACAAATCGGCCAAACGGGCAAAGTCGTCACGCCCGAGCTCTATATCGCCTGCGGCATCTCCGGCGCCATCCAGCATCTCGCGGGCATGAGCGGCTCGCGCGTCATCGTGGCGATCAACAAAGATCCGGAAGCGCCGATTTTCAAGGTCGCGGACTACGGCATCGTCGGTGATCTGTTCGAGATCGTGCCGCTGCTGACCGAGCAGTTCCGCGGCGCCGCGGCGGGCGGCGAAAATTGATGCGACGCGCCCTTGGCGAAGAAGAGGAGGAGGAAGCCTACGCTTCCTCCTCCTCTTCTTCGATGCGCTGCAGCACCGCGTATTCGTCCGGGTAGATCGCCATGTACTCGGTGAGGCCGACCATCCGGAACAGCTTTTGGTAATGCGCGTTCACGCCGTACGCGAACGTGCGGAAGCCGGACTTCAGCCCGAGCCGGACGAGACGAATCAGCACGGCGATGCCGGCGCTGTTCACGTAGGGCACCTCGGTGAAGTCGATGACGAGTCGCCGCTTGCCGCCCTCGAGCCCGTCCTGCCAAGGGCGCGCGCCGAGCAGCGCGTCCTCCGCCTGCTTCGTCACGTCCCCCCGCAGATGCACGAACGTACACCGTTCCGTTTCGCGGACGACGACCGAAACCTCTTGATTCATGCCTGTCGTTCCTCCTTCGCGGCCCGAAACCGCAATTCCGCGCAAAATCCGCGCTCATCGTGGTAAAACAGCACTTCGTCCGCCAACTCGCGCATTAAAGCGATCCCCCAGCCGCGAGGGCTTCCTTCAATGATCGACGCTTTGCGCGGCTCGCGCGCCGCGTCGAACGCCAGCCCCTTCCCCTGGTCGTATACGCGTACGACGGCGAAGCCTCGGCGGAACGCGAAAGTGACGACTACCCGGCGATCCGGTTCGAGGCCGTTGCCGTGCTCGACTGCGTTCAAGCACGCCTCGGCCGCTGCGCTGGCCAAATCCTCCGCTCGATATTCGGGAAATCCGTGCAGCCTTGCCAACTTCTTCAGATCGGCCAGAATGCGCTTTTCCTCGCCCCATCGGCTCGGAAAGCGCCACGTGCGGAGCGGCCGGCCCCCGGGTTCGTCCTTCATGCGTTCACCCGCTTCCTGTTCGGCGCAGTGATGCGCCTCTATGCTTCCATTATCTTACTCCACGCCCGCTTACATTTTCCTTACAACATTGACGAATCAACGATCCGTTTGGTTTCAGGCAGCGGCGCGATGCCGTACTCTTCGAGCAGACGCCGTTCGAACGCCGCATAACGCCGCTTCGCTTCGGCGCCTCTGCCGGCTTGGACGAGCAAGAGCAGCAGCGATCGGCAAGCTTCCTCGTCCAGCGGCTGCAGCTCCAACCACCGCTCGCATACCGCCTCCGCCTTCGCCGCATCCCCTTTCCGCGCCGCAAGCGCGTACAGCTGCCTGAGAACGCGGAGCTGCTTTTGCTCCAACTCGTTCCTAAGGCGTTCGAGCCATTCGATGTACGGCAAATCCGGCAGCAGAGGACCGTAAATTTCGGCGGCAGTCCCGTACATCTCTTCGGCCAGCTCCGGATGCGCGTCCGCGAGCTGGTCCGCCACCCGGATCAGCGCCGTATATTTCTCGACGTCGACCTCTTCGATCCACGGCTCGGGCAGCCGCAGAACGCCGTCGCGCAGCGCAGCGCCGTCGCTCCAGCCAAGCGATTGCTCGAGCACGCGCCTCAGCTCGTGCACGACGACGTACAGCTGGTTGGATCCTTTGACCGGGTCCGCGGCGTCCCCGAACAGCGCGTCGACCGCCTGCTCCCGCGGCATGCTGTAGCCCGGACGCAAGAGCAAACAAAGGAACAGCTCCTGAGCCTTCTTCCGCTTCCAGCGCAGGGGGGCGACCGGCGCGCCCGCGCGCTCGACCGCGAAAAGGCCCATGCAGCGCACGCGCACCGGCGCGGACGCAGCCTTGCCGGGGCTCGCGTTCTCCGCCTTGCGGAGCAGCGCCTCCGCGCGCGAGACGAACCGCTCGTACTCCGGCGGCAGCCCAAAGGCGCGCAACGCTGCCGCTTCCGCCAGCGCCGCCGCCGCATGCACGCGGTCGCCGCCCGTGACGAGGCGCAGCGCGCGGAGCAGCCAGGCTTCGGCCTGCAGCTCGAGATCGCCGGGAAAGCGCGCCGGCGCTTCGCGTTCGTACCGCTCCGCTTCCGCCGCCGCGTCCGGCCGGCCGAGCCGGAGCCTCGCGGCGAGGCGCGACGCCTCATGCAGCAGCCGCATATGATCGTCCGACGCGCCTTCGCAGGCGATCTTCGCCGCCCGCTCCGCTCGCTTCCATTGGTCCGGCTCGTCGGCCGCCCAAGCGTCCTCCATGGCGTCGAAACACTCCAGCAGCCGAACATGCCTCGCGTACGAGGCGTCCCACGACGCCTTCTGCCGCAGCAGCCTGCGCAGCGCGTCCTCCTCGCCACGGTCGGCTTCTCCGCCCAGGCGGGCCCACGCGTACAGCGCCTCGAGCGACCGCTCTGCGCAATCTTCCGCCATGAAGCTTCTCGCCGCCCGTTCGCAGCGCCGCCGCCGCTCCGCCGCGGACAAGCCGAGCAAGTGCCCGCCGCGCCCCAGCGCCAGCTCCGCATCGGGCCCAGCGGCGGCGCCGGCTTCCGTCTCCCCGCGGAGGAAGCGCAAGGCGGTTTCCGCCTCGGCGACGTTGCCGAGCCGCACATTCACGCACGCGAGCCAGGCGATCGCCTCCGTCAGCCGCTCCGCCGCGCCGTGCCGCGCGAACCCTTTCACCGCTTGCTCGGCCAGCCGCTTCGCTTCCTCGCAGCGCCCTCGGCGCAGCCGGTCGCGGGCGTACGCGGCGGCGACCGCCGGCGACCGCGCCAGCCAAGCCTCGGGCGGCGCCTCCGCCCCCTCGGGCCACTCGCCTCGCAGTTCGGCGATCCGGCATTCCAGCGCGAACAAATCGGCAAGCTCCCGCTCGCCGTCCCGCTCCTTCGCCCCGCCGTTCATGCCGACGCCCCCCCTGCGACCGGCTCCGCCCAGGTCCGATCGCCGTCTCCGGCCGCTCCCGCGTACCGCAGCAGCAGCATCGTTCGATCGTCATCGTAAACGCCCTGCCGGGGCGGCGGCAGGAAGCCGTTCAGCCGCTCCAGCAGCTCTCGCGCGTCCCCTTCCTCCGGAAGCGCCGCGAGCGCCTCCTCCAGACGGTCGAAGCCGAACATACCTCCGTCGTCGGCTTCGGCCTCCACGATGCCGTCGGTATAGAGCAGAAGCCTGTCGCCCGGGCGCAGCTCGAAGATCGTCTCCGTGTACGTCTCGTCCGAGTCGATCCCGAGCGGGAAGGACGGCGAAGGCCGCAGCTCCTCCGCCCGCCCGTCCCGGACGAGATACGGCGCGACATGCCCGGCGGACGCGTACGTCCACCTCCCGTTCGCCGGATTCCAGCAGCCGATGCCCATCGTGACGTACATTCTTCCCTTCAGCGTTTCGCTGAACAGGCCGTTCAACGCGCGCAGCGCCTCGGCGGCCGAAGCGCCCTGCCTCGCCTCCTTCCGAAACAACGCCAGCGTCGCAGTCATCAGCATCGAAGCGGCTACGCCTTTGCCCGAGACGTCGCCCACCATAACGAGAAAGCTGCCGTCGCCGCGCTCGACGATGTCGAACACGTCGCCCCCGACTTCGCGGCTCGGCGACGAAACGGCCGCCGCATCGAAGGTTTCGCGCGTGCGGAAGACGGCCGGCAGCAGCTTTTGCTGCACATGGTAAGCGAGCTTCAGCTCCCGCCTCATCTCCTCGGCCTCTTTGCCCATGCGGCGCTGCAGCAGATTGAAAGCCTCCGTCAGCTCTCCCAGCTCGTCGCCCGACACGACCGGAATCGGCCGGTACGTCGCCGATGCGCCGCCCCTCGCCAGCTCCTTGATGCTGGCGAGGACGGCCCGCGCGTCGCCCCTCATTTCTACGATCAGCAAATAAAACACGACCGTGCAGAACGCGAAGCGGGCGCCGACGGTCGCCGCGATATCCCAGATGTCGATCGGGCGGTCTTCGTTCAGCAGCAAATATTCGACCCCGCTGGAGGCCAGGATGAAGCAGCACCCGACGATCGCGAGGCCGAGCGGCGCGGCGAACGACCGGCCCGGCGTGCGGGTTTCGGCGCGGAGGCGCATGACGTACGGCCGCACCGTTCTTCGGCACAGCGCGTACATGAGCAAGCCAATGATGAGCGCGATCGTCTGTTCCGCGACTAAATTTTTAGCGAGAACCCGGTAATCCTCCCAGGCAAGCGATGACAACGGCACATCGTAAAACTGAAATTGCAGCGCGTGATACAGCCCGGAGAACAGCAGCGAGATCGCCATCAGCCCGGCGAACAGCCGGCCGGGCAGCCGCAGCAGCTTCGCGTACAGGTCGCGGTCGGATGCCGGTCGGCTCAGCCGCGCATACGCCGACAGCAGCAAGATCGCGATAATGAGCAAATTGCCGGCCATGACCGCCGGAATGTTAAACCGGAGCAGTTCGCGCAGCGAGCTGCCGTGCAGCAGTACGTTGTTCAACATAAGCATGGCGGTGCCGACGAGCAGGGACAGCACAAAAATGAGCACCAGCCGAGGAAGCAACCGCAGCGCCAATTTACGCAAACGCGCGCACCCCTTTCTCCGAAACGTTCCGCCGTTCGACGACGAGCAGCGTCCGAGCCGACGGATGCCGCTCTCGTCCGCCTTCCGTCGCTTCCAATAGAGCCTCGATGAGCGATTCCGCGCCGCCCTTCTCGGCGACGGATTCCGCGAGACGCTGCAGCGCAAGGAAGCCGTTATCCCGCTCCGTCGATCTCGCCCGCTCGGCGACGCCGCTCGTGTAGAACAGCAGCCGGTCGCCCGGCTCCATCGTCCAGCGCTCGCAGCCGTAGACGGTGCCTTCGGCGGCGCCGAGCGGCAGCGCGTCGAGCGCGACCGGCCGCACCGCCCCGCGGCGCAGCAGCAGCGGAGCGGCGTGCCCCGCGCTCGCGTATTCCAACGTTCCGCCCGAGGAGCCGAAGATGGCGAGGCCCGCGGTCACGATCGTTCCCCCGCGCGCCGTATCGTAAATCGAAGCGTTCAATCGCCGAAGCAGCTCCCCCGCCGTACCGCCCTCGCGCGCCTCGGTGCGGAACAGCATGACCGCCGCGGTCGTCATCAAGGCGGCGGCCACCCCGTCGCCGGACACTTCTCCGCACAGCAGCGCCATGCGGCCGTCGGGCAGCGGATGCCAGTCGTAGAAGTCCCCTCCGACTTGCGCCGCGGATCGCCTGCTTTGGCCGCAGCGAATCCGCATGTCGCCGTAATCGGCCCGATCCCCGGGAAGCAGCATGCGCTGCAGCGCTTCCGCCATCTCGAGATCGCTTCGCAGCTCCTCGTCCTCTTTCGCCGCTTTCGTCTGCAGCGCATTGAACGCCGCCGCCAGCTCCCCGATTTCGTCGCCCGACGTCACGGGCAGCAATCGGATGCGACGCTCCGGCCCGGAGCGGACGAACGCCCGGATCGTGTCCGACAGCGTCCTAAGCTCCCTCCGAAATTGGAGGATGAACGCGAACAGCACGGCGACGGCGAACGCCAGCGCCAGCGAGGCGACGACCGCGGTCGCAGCCGCGCCCGGCTGCTCGTCCCGCATCAGGTGGTTGCGGATAAACCAAATTTGCGGCACGGCGGCGACCGTGAGGCTCGTGACGAAGACGGACAGCCACAGCCCCAGGAACGATCGGGAACGCTCCGGCAAAGCGGCGGCCGCCTGCAGCCGACGAAGCGCCGGCCGCACCATCCGGCGGGCGAACGACATGTAGGCGAACGCCCACAGGAAGCCGAAAGCCGCCTCTACGACGATGTGCCGCAGCACCAACTCGTCGAACGGTCTGATCCGGAAATGGAAAATTTCCAGGATGTGATATACGGCAGAAATGAAGGCGCCGGCGGCAAAAACGCCGATAAAAATTTCCTTCGGAAATCCGCTCAAGACGCGGAACGCTCGGCGCTCCTCTTCGATGCCCCTCCCTCCGTCGACCGCCGGGAGCAGCGGTTTCAGCCTCCATGCGGTGTAGCGGTGAAGCAGGAACGAATATAGAAACACGGAGCCTGTCACGAAATAAAAATCGAATCGAAAGATGTGGCTCAAGGACGAACCATCGATCCCGACATTATAGGAATTCATGCAGATCACGGCGGCGAGCGCAGCCCCATAATAGAAGACGAGCAAGGTCCTGATCAAAACAGACTACCTCCTTGGCCGCTCGATAGGTGTTTAGGACTACAATTCGTGCCGGATTGGCGAATTCCTTCCTATCCGATCGCGTTTACAAACGAGAAGAAACCGGGTTCTCCCGGTTTCTTCAAGTCTATTCGTTTCCCTCGCCGATCAGTCGATAAATTCGAGATGGCGCAGCAATCGGTACAGCATCGCCGCCGCTTCCGCCCGGGTCGACTCGTCGTTCGGGGCGAACGTCCCGTCCGGGCGCCCCGATACGATGCCTGCGTCCGCGGCGAGCTCCACCTCCGCCTTCGCCCACTCGGCGACGACAGCGGCATCGGCGAACCGGTCGGCCGAAACCGAAGCCGAAGCATCCGCTTGGCCCCGTCCGACGAACGTCAGCGCGCGCGCGATCATGACGGCCATTTGCTGCCGCGTGATCGTATCGCCCGGACGGAACTGTCCGTCTCCGACGCCGCCGACGATGCCGCGCTCCGCGGCGGCGCCGACCGCGCCGGCGTACCATGCGCTCCCTTCGACGTCCGAAAACTTACTCGCCGTCGGACGCTCGTCGAGCCCGAGCGCTCTCACCAGCATCGCGGCGAACTCGGCGCGCGTAACGCTGCGGTCCGGCGCGAATGCGGTCGCCGACGCGCCGTTCAGCACGAGCTTCGACGCCAGCAGCTCGATATCCCGCTTCGCCCAATGGTCCGCGACGTCCTCGAACGTCTTGAACGATTCGGCCACCGCGTAGATTGAATTACCGTTCCGTTTGATCACGACCCGCGTCGCGCCGTCCTCCGTCACGAACAGCGCCGGCACGAACCGCATCGCTCCGGTCTCCGGATCGAAGACGACCGCCGTCGCCCGATTGCCGTCGACCTGCTGCGGCACGATGATGCTGCGCGAAACGTACGTACTGCCGAAATCGTTCACTTCGGTCGATCCGCCGGCGCCCTCCGCCGTAATGCGGAATTCGACCGCTCCGCCGAGCAGCGCGAGGCCTTGCCCTTCGGCCCTTCCTTGCAGCTCTGCGGCCGTTTCGCCCGATACTTGCTCCATCGTGATCGTGATCGTGACGCCTTCGGCTGCCGTCCCCAGCTGCGCGGCCAGCGCATCCAGGTTCAGCAGTCCGAGCGGCAGCTCATAGGTGGCCGTCTCGCTCGCCACTTCAAGCACTGCGCCTTCCGCGTCCGCCGACGCGCCGGCCAAAGCGCTTGCCGGGATGGCGACCGCCGCGACCTGCTCGGTGGCGCCCAGCTCGAGCCGGATGCGCTTCGCCTCGGCCGGCCGTTCGACGAGCCGCGCAAGCGCTTCGTTCAGCGCCTTCGCGTCGACGGTCACCTTCGTCACCGCCTTGCCGTCGGCCGTCGTCTCCCGCGTCTTCACAGCCGCATCCTGCCCAAGCACGACTTCCTCGCCGCCGTCCCCGGCGTCTTGCGACGCGGACGGGTTCGGCGCCGCCCCGCCGGGAGCGTCGGTCCCCGTGCCGCCGCCGTTGCCGCCGTTGTTATTGCCGCCGCCGGAATCGGCGCTCGGCAGCGGGGTCATATCGACGTAAGGCATCTCGGCGTCTCCGACCTTGTACGTCTTCGCCGGCGGCACGAACGGGCTGTACCCCGCGCCGGACGCGCTCACCGCGACGTTCTCGATCCGGTTCTCGTAGCCCGGTATCGTCACGAAAAAGCTGTACGCGCCCGGTTCGACGTCCAACGAAACATGCATATACTTCGCCCCGTCGACCGTTCTCGTATGGAACGAGATCGGAATGCCGGAGGCGTTCCCCCCGTACGTCGCGTCGGTGACCGTGCCCTCCAGGCTTGCCGGTATCGACGCCCCGGCGAAGACGCGAATCCGGAACCCGTCGTAATTCACGCCTTGGGGGAACTTAAAGTCGCCGTAAATATGCTCGGCGCTCGGCGCCACCGTCACCGGGAACGAGCGAGATATTCCGCCGTGCGTTGCCGTGACGACGGCCTCGCCCGCCTTCAGCGCCGTCACGACGCCGTCGTCGACCGATACGATGCCCGCCGGCTCCGCGCTGTACGTCGTCGCGTCGTCCGTCGTGACGTCCGATTGGCTCGAGTCGGAATACACAGCCGTAACCTTGAACGACTTCGTCGGATTATGGGTCACTCGAAGCTGCATGAGTGCCGCATCCACGTTCAAGCCCGTCAACGTCTTCTGCGGCGGATTCTCCTCGCTGTCCGTATTCGCGGAAATGGATACGGTCTTCTCCGAGTAACCGACGTTGAACGAGACGATCATGCCGCCCGTCGTCACCTCGACCTGCTTGTTGCTCAGCGAACCGCTGCTCAGCGCCGCGGTCAGCTGCTCCGGCGCCGTCACGCCCCATTCGCCGAGCAGCTTGCTCGGCAGGAACGCCTTGAACTGCCCGACGTTCTCTTCCCCGTTCGCCCGATAGTGCGGGCCGGCGATAAAGATGCTGACCGTTCTCGTCGCCGCGTCGTATGCCGGCTGACCGAACGACTGGGCGTCGGTCACGATATACATGCCCCGCACCAGATCGCGCTGCTCCGCCGTCAGCATCGCGCCGTCGTCGAACGCCAGCTGAATCGCGTTCGCATAGCTGATTTCCGCCCGGTCGTGCCCGTCGCCGTCTTTCGCGCCGTCGCGGTCGAACGAGAACGGCATCGGTCCGACCCGGATCGCCGCCGTACCGTCCTGCACGCTCCACTCCTTCACGTCCCCGGTCCCGATCAGGATGACCGGGTCGAACGAGCCCGGCTTCACGTCGAGCGCATACACCGTGCCTGCCGAGTCTCCCGGGAGCTCCGTGTAATCGTAGCTCTGCACCGGCTGGCCTTCGTACACGCTCTCCGTCACCGCCGGCGTCTTGTTATTCAGCTTCACCTGCAGCAGCCCGCTCTGGACTTCGACGTTCGGAAGCACGCCGTCGGCGGAGCCGGGGCCGCTGAAGACGCTCACCGTCGCGCACGGCGGCACGGCCGGGTCGCCGCATACCGTGCTCGGCGGCGACGGAGGCGTCGTCGGAGGCGGCGGCGGAGGCGCATAAGGCACGAACGCCAGCGTAAGCTGCGCCGAATCTTGTGCGCCCGCCTCGTTGACCGCGCTCGCCTTGACGACGATCGTGACGTTCGCCGGCGCCGTTAACGGCATCGCGGCCGCGCCCATCGGCGCAAGGCGAATTTTGTTCGCGTCGCTCTTCGTGACGGTCAACCCGATGAAATCCGGCAGCCCGACGATCGCGAGGTCGGAAGAACCGACCGTATCTTTCACGGTCGCATTGCCGAGCGTAATCTCGAACGCGTCGCCGTCCGCCGCGGCCATGTTGTTTTCCTTCATGGCCACCTCGGCGTCCGTCGCGGTCGCCGCAATCGGGCCGAGGCCCCCTCCTCCGTCACCTGCGGTTTGAATACTCTTCGGCGTGGATTCCGACATGCCGTAAGGCGAAACGGTTTCGACTTTGTACCAATACGTTTTTCCTTGCCCAATATCGTACGCGCTGTCCGCA
The DNA here is from genome assembly GCF_035645195.1 of Paenibacillus sp. NCBI lineage: Bacteria > Bacillati > Bacillota > Bacilli > Caryophanales > Paenibacillaceae > Paenibacillus > Paenibacillus sp. The sequence goes on from NZ_DASQNA010000050.1 coordinate 83,465, forward strand.
TCCCCCGTCGGATGAATAAAGCCGTTCACCGTCTTCGCATTGATCATCGCGAAGGGGCCGTTTTCGTTTTCGGCGCGGTACACCCTGTATTCCGTAGCGCCGTCCACTTTCGACCACATGATTTCAATATGCTCGGTGCCGGGGAAGCCGTAATCGAGCTCCGCCAGCGACAAGATGTCCGGGGTCGGCAAGCCGCTGTAGGTGGACACCGTCCCTTCCGTGCCGGTCCGTTTTGCTCGCACGGTAGACGTCGAGCCCCAAACCGATTCCTCCAGCACAAACATATCCGGGTTCAGCCCCGGCGAGGCGGTTCCGGAAAACGCCGCTCGATGCTTCCCGCCTTCGTCCGTGATCGTCGGCGTCCCAAGAGTTACCTCAGTTAAAGCATCCGCAGAATTCCCGTACGAAAGCTTGATCGAATAATTTGCACCCTCATCCGTAAAATACTCGGATGTGTAAAGATGCCCTTCGGCAGCCCCTGTCGCGGAATCGTACGTCACCGTAAACGTTTGTACGGCGAAGGCGGAGAACGGCATCAGCAAACTTACGAGTAGCGACAAAACGAGAGCCGTGCTTATTTTTGCTCGAGTTGAGCCGGATACCATGTAAAATCCCCTTTCCCCGCGCTCTTACTTGATCGCTTGCTGCTCTTCGTCGGTAATGAAGTACATATGGATGTCGTAGTGGGGAATCTCCATACCCGGATGGCCCGTCGGCTGGAACTCGATGTCCGTTTGGACGACCGCCGGCGACGGCACGCCTTTCATGCCCGGCAGGTTACGGAAGTTGACGCCCTCGGCGAAATCCTCCTGCGCAATCATGTACTCCAGGAAGATGAGCTTCCCCTTATATACGCCGTAAATCGGACCGGTCGGCAAATCGCCAGCAACCGGGTTCGCCCAGTGCTCGCCCATCGCCGGCACGACGATCGGTTCGAGCTGGATCGTGCCTTCGGGCAGCGCCAAGATGTACAGCTCGGCATGCTCTTGGTCCCACGTCACGCTTTGCGCGCCGACCGCGCTCGCGAGATCCCGCGCCCATGCGGTGGCGACGCCGTCCTTCATCCGGATCGGGACCGATTTTCCGTTCACCGTCGCCGACTTCCGATCCGCGCCGATCGCCGCTTCCCCGCCGAACAGAGCCGCGAACGCTTCGACCGATACGTACGTTTTGCCGCCAGCCACGTGGTTTGCCGCCGATGCGACCTCGACCCCGTTCACGAGCACGGACAACTTCGCCGCCGAATGCCCCGCATGCGCGGACGCCGCGCTCGCCCCGCCGAGCAGCATCCCCGCGCACAGCAAACCCGCCAACACTTTTCTCATCGATCAACGCCTCCTTGGTTTCCATTTCCACGACGATGATATCAACCGATTCTTACAAAATCCTTACAAAATTCTTCGTCCCGAACGCACAAAAAAACTCCCTTGTCCGCCGGGACAAGGGAGTCGGCCAATTCGGGGTACCCCGAATGTTTCGCTATTAATTAAATACGACCGTCTTGTTTTCGTGCACGAGAATGCGGTCCTCGAGATGCCACTTTACGGCGCGGGCGAGCACCGTCCGCTCGATCATGCGGCCGATGCGCTTCAGGTCGTCGACGTTGTCGCGATGCGTCACGCGCTGGACGTCCTGCTCGATGATCGGCCCGCCGTCGAGCTCTTCCGTCACGTAGTGCGCCGTCGCGCCGATCAGCTTGACGCCGCGTCCGAACGCCTGACGGTACGGGTTGCCGCCGATGAACGCCGGCAGGAACGAATGGTGAATGTTGATGATGCGGTTTCGGTACGACTCGATGAACGTCGGCGACACGATCTGCATGTAGCGCGCGAGCACGATCATGTCGGCGCCGTACCGCTCGACCGCTTCGACTTGGCGGCGCTCCGCCTCCGGCTTCGTCTCCGGCGTGACCGGAATGTGCACGTACGGAATGCCGAACGGATCGACGAGCCGTTTCATGTCCGGATGGTTGCTGACGACGACGGCGATGTCGGCGTACAAATCGCCCGACTGCCACGACCAGAGCAGCTCCAGCAAGCAGTGATCTTCCTTCGATACGAAGATGGCCACCCGCTTCTTCACGGACGCGAGCGTGAAGCGGCAGTCCATGCGGAATCGCTCGGCGATCGGGGCGAAGTCGCGCTCGAGCTCGCTGAGCCGGCCGGCGAGGCCCTCCAGATCGAACTCGATCCGCATGAAGAACATCCCGCCTTCCGGATCGGCGGAATATTGGTCGGATTGCACGATGTTGGCGCCGTGCTCGAACAGAAACTTCGATACGGTCGCGACGATGCCCGGGCCGTCCGGGCAGTAGATGAGCATGCGCCCGCGGTCGGGGCTGATCAGCTTTTTAGAAGTTTGCAACGGAATCATCATAATGCGGCTTGTCTCTCCTTATGCCAGCTTCGCGACATTCACGCCCGCGAGCCACGCCGTCAATCGGTGGTTGATCTGCTCCTCGGTCAGGTTCGCGAACAGCTTGTCTTCCATAATCATATCGTACAAACGGTCCATCGGCTCGCGCGGATCCGCCTTCTTCGCTTTCGCGTCGCTCTTCAGCGTCTCCCACGTACTCACGATGAAGTTGCGGTGATGCACGTCCTTCTCGCTGAAGAACGAATGCAGCTTCTCGACGTGCTCAAGGAACTCGTCGCCGAACCGCTCGCGGTGGTCGCCGCGAAGCAGCGCGATCTCCGCCTCGTACATCGGACGCTGCGAAGCGTCATCCTTGCCGATCCACGGCGTCTCGAGAATCATCGGCAGATCGCTAAGCTTCTCGTGATCGACGATCCGCTTCATCGCTTCGAAGCCGATCCAGCCGGCGCCGATCGGCGCGTGGCGGTCTTTGCCCGCGCCGCGCGGGTTTTTGCTGTCGTTCAGGTGGACGACCGCCAGCTTGTCCAATCCGACGATGCGGTCGAACTCTTCAAGCACGCCGTCGAGATCGTTCACGATGTCGTACCCGGCGTCGTGCACGTGGCACGTGTCGAGGCAGACGGTCAGGCGCGAGTTGTCCTCGACCCCTTCCATGATGCGTGCGAGCTCCTCGAACGAACGGCCGATTTCGGTGCCTTTGCCGGCCATCGTCTCGAGCGCGATCTTCACGTCCGTTTCGGACGTTCCTTTCAGCACCTCGTTCAGCCCTTCCGCGATGCGCGCGATGCCGTAATCGACATCCTTGTCGGTGTACGCGCCAGGGTGCAGGACGATATTTTTCACGCCTAAATAATGCGTCCGCCGAATTTCTTCCTGCAGGAAGTCGACCGCGAGATCGAACGTGTTGCTTTTATACGAACCGAGGTTGATGATGTACGGCGCGTGCACGATAATTTCGTCGATGTCGTGCGCCTTCATCAGCTCGCGTCCTTCTTCGATGTACTGCTCTTCGATCGGCTTGCGGCGAGTGTTCTGCGGCGCCCCCGTGTAAATCATGAACGTGCTGGAGCCGTAGCTGACCGCTTCCTCAGCGGCGTTGAGCAGCCCCTTGTCCGAGAAGGACACGTGGGACCCGATTTTCTTCGCCATCTATATCAAACTCCTTTCGGCTTAGCCTGCATAAGCTGCATGGACAATCTATACTATTGTACTTGATTTCGCGCCGCTTTGGAACCGTGCCGGGGGTTCCCTTGCCTCCCGGCGGGCGAGATGGTACGATTTTAGCGAGGTGATCGTCGGATGAATCAAGGGCTCGCTTGGTTTATTTTTTTCTGGGTGTTCATTATGGTCGGTTTCATATCCATCGGCGGATATTTTATGTTTCGCAAATTTTTGAAGGTGCTCCCGAAGGAAGACGGCAAATCGACGCTCGACTGGCAAAACCATTGGGTCGAGAGCAGCCGCCACCTGTGGACGGAGGACAGCAAGGCGTTCCTCGGGCAGCTCGTGGATCCGGTCCCGGCGGCGTTCCGCGACATCGCCAAGCATACGATCGCGGCGCGCATCGGGCAGCTGGCGCTCGAGCGCGGCGCCCCCGAAATCACGCGGGAGCTGTGCGTAGAGGGATACATCTTGGCTACGCCGAGAAGAGATTATAAATTTTTGCGCAAATTTTTGGACGAGTCCGGCATCGACTACGAGCGCTTCCGCCCGATGCTGGAGCAATGAACGCGCGGCGCCCCTTTTCGGGGCGTCGTTTTTTTGTGCTTTCGCCCGCTTGACAATCGGCATCGCTCCGGATTATATTTTGATTGTTAGAAAATTATCTAAATATCGAAAGAGGGACGTTATGCCGCTGAACGACGCGTTCAAAGCGCTGGCCGACCCGACCCGCCGGAAAATACTCGACCTGCTCAAGGAAGGCGACTTGTCCGCGGGGGAAATCGCCGAGCACTTCGAGATGACGAAGCCGAGCATTTCCAACCACCTGAGCTTGCTGAAGCAGGCGGAGCTCGTCCGCGACGAGCGCCGGGGCCAGCATATCGTGTATTCGCTCAACACCACAGTGTTTCAGGACGTTTTGAAATGGATCATGGACCTGCAGGACGCAGGAGGAAGGAATGAAGAACGATGATGAAAAAGATGTGGAGATTCACGCTGCTCGCCGCCGCCGTTAGCGTCGCCGCAAGCCTCTACTTCTACGCCGAGCTGCCGGATTCGATGGCGGTCCACTTCGGCCCCGGAGGCGATGCCGACGACTGGCTCGTCAAGCCGGTCGCCGCGTTCCTCATGCCCGCGATTTTGCTGTTCGTCGCGGCGGTGCTGCATTTCACTCCGAATTGGGAGCGAGACGAAAGCAAGCGGCGCCGCGCAGGCGAAGCCAACGCGTTCGTCGGCGTCGTCGTCGCCGCCCTGCTGCTCGGCATTCACGCGTTCCTGCTCGCTTACAATCTCGGCTACCCCGTCAGCGCTTCGTTCGTCGCGACGGCGTCCGTCGGCTTCGTGTTCGTCGCCATCGGCAATATGCTGCCGCGCATGCCCCAAAGCAGCTCCAAGCTGTTGCAGCTGCCGGAATCGGTCTACGCCAAATACGCCCGTTCCCAGGGCCGCGTCATGGCGGGAGCGGGACTGCTCATGCTGCTCTGCATCTTTTTCTCCGACCCCGCGCGCATGTATGCGATGTTTTTCCTGATCGTCGTCGTGATCGCTTCCGTGATCTTCGGCTCCTTCGCCGCTCAGCGCCGCAGCCGCGAGACGAAGGGCTGACCGTCCCAGACGATCTCCGACGCGGTGCGCCGCGAGCGGATCTCTTCCTCCTCGAGCATGAGGAAGAAGTTTTTCGTCGGCAAATAGCCGAGGCCGTGCTTCGCGCTCAACCGGTCCAAATACGGGCGCATCGCGTCCTGCTTTCCCGATTGGTTGTCGCCGCCCTGCGCCGCGAACGCGTACAGCGTCCCGGCGCGGGGCACTTTTTTCACCTTCCGCCCGCTTTCGTGTACCCGAAGAATCCAATCCCAATCCCAATAGTTGCGCATTTCCGCGTCGAACGGCCCGAGCGCGTCGTGAAGCTCTCTGCGGTACAGCGAGCCCGACGCCACATAGGTATTGAATTTGCGCAGCAAGCCGATATCGTACTCGTAGGCGAACAGAAACCGTCCGGTCGGCAGACGGGTGCCGTTCTTTCTGACATAATCGAAAATTTCGACGTCGCCGAAGACGAGCTCCGCTTCCCCTGCCTCTTTCAGCATCGTCTCCATGTGATCGGGCACGATTACATCGTCGTCGTCGATCGGCATAATCCACTCGCCCCGCACATGCGGGAGCGCCGCATTCCTCGCCCACACATGATACGAATTCACGGGCAAATCGATTATTGTGACGGACAGCTCCGGGTACAGCGCGACGACGCCGTTCGGCGGCTCTCCCGCGTCGTTAACCAGGATGACTTCGAAATCTTGGAACGTCTGCCGAGACAAAGCCTCCAGCAGCTCCGCCACCGTATCGGGGCGGTTGTAAGTCGGCGTGATTACCGTAATGGTCGGCACGGTCGCATTCCCCTCGCTCGATTCCGCTTCTAACTGATTCCATTGTACCTATTCGTCAAGAGTTCCGCCAATCGCGAAAAACCGCGGCCGAAGGCGTCCCTTCGACCGCGGTCCCGCGCTTCCCGCGCGCCTGTTACGTTGCCGGCCCGAGCACCTCGTACAGCTTGACGGCGACCGTTTTCCCTTTCATCATCCGGTCCCCGACATAATTGAAGCGGAAATACTCCTTCGTCCGCTCATACGTCGCTTCGGAGACGAGAATTTGTCCCGCCGTCGTTTGCGATTCGATGCGCGCGGCCGTATTGACGTTATCGCCGATACAAGTGTAGTCGACCCGGAGATACGATCCGATGTTGCCGACGACGACTTCGCCGGTATGGACGCCGATGCCGCAATTGACCGTAACCCCGTGGCGGGCCTCGATGCGCTCCCGCACCTCGATCATCCCTTGCTGGATATCCCATGCCGTCTTGACCGCATAATACGGATGGTTGTCGACGTCGAGCGGCGCGTTGAAGATGAGCATCGCGGCGTCGCCGATGAACTTGTCGATCGTGCCTTTGTTCTCGAGCGCTTTGTTCGTGATGAGGTCGAACATTTCGTTCAAGAAGTCGACGACTTCCTCCGGCTTCAGCTTCTCCGACAACGTCGTGAAGCCGCGGATGTCGAGGAACAAAATCGATAGTTCTTTGTTGATGCCGCCGAGCTTGATTTCCAGATTCGTCGTCGCGATCTCCTTGACGAGGTCCGGAGAGATGTACCGGCCGAACTGCTTCGTAATGAAGTTTTTCTGCTTGTTCTCGAGGTACGATTTGACCGACACGTTCAAAATATACGTCAGCAGCAAGACGACGAGCGGATTGACGACGTCGACGTATACTTTGCTTTGCCCGTACACGGCATATTGCAACGCGAACAGACCGGCGACGATCGCCGCGAACAGGACGACGCTGTACGTCGTCTTGAGCCTCCACGCGAACCACCACGTGAGCGCGAACAGCAGCAGCATCAAGCCTAACGTAACGTACCAGTCCGCTTGGTTCGTGACGGAGCCCTCGAGCAGCTGATGGATAATGTTCGCGTGGGCGTATACGAGCTTCATTTCCCGCTCGATCGGCGTCGCGCCGTTGTCGTTCTCGAAGCCGACCGCGTTGAAGCCGATCAGCACGATCGCGTCCTGGAACACGACCGGGTCGATCTCTCCGGCGACGACCGAAATGAACGGCACCGTCAAAAACTCGTCGCTGGCGGCGTTGTAATTTATGTACATTTCCGTCTTGGCGTTTCGGCCGGCGAAATAATCGTTCTCCAAATATTTGGACACGTCGGCGCCCGCCATCTGCGCCGCGTTCAGGGCGAGAGACGGAATGAGCGTGCCGTCCGGCGCTTGAATTTGGAGCACGGTGCGCCGGATGACGGAGTCGTCGTCGATCAGCGCGTTGATATGCGCCGTCCGGACGTGCTCCGCGAACAATTCGTACGGCTGCCGCACGTCGTAGGCGACCAAATAATCTTTCACGTCCGCGTGCCGCGTCACCTGCTCGGTGATGCCCACGACCGGGAACACGACGTTGTCGTACTGCGAGAGCGCCTCGGCGAACGCCGCGTCGGCCTCCGGGTCGGACGCTTCGTCGAAGCTGATATCGAAACTGATCGAGGACGGTTCGAAGCCCGGTTGATTCAGCATGTGCAGCAGCTCTACGTATACTCGGCGGTCCCACGGAAAGCGGCCGATCGCTTCCAGCGACATGTCGTCGATGCCGATGACGACGATTCTCTCGTTCGGCTCGTGAGACATATTGTTCGTCATATGGTACCCGTACAGCGCCCGATTCAATACGTTCCATTGTTCATTCAAAAACAGCACTAACGTCAGCAGCAGCACCGCCGCGTTCGCAGCGGACAACCACACTTTCATGTTCCGGTTCATCGTTTCCCCGCCCTCGTTTCCGTCGATGTAGGACGTAAACGATCATATCACAAATTTCGCCGATTCGGGGGAAAAAAGTCGCATTTCCGCAGCCGGATATCCGCGTCTGCCGATACGCAAAATACGTGAGAAAGGAGCGTGGAACTCGTGCAAAAGGACTATGTATTCGCGGAATTGCCGAGCCAAGCGGTGCATCGGCTTCGGGAGTGGGAATCCGTGCTGAAGAACGAACTGGGCGAGGAAATTACGCTGATCGCTTACGAAAAAGAAACGCCCGGCGGCGAGTCGACCGCCTGCCGAGCGGATGTGGAGGGAAACTGAGATGACGCAAGATACGAATCGAAATGAGGCGCCCCGCGGCGACGTGCGGTTCGAAGCGCCGCCCGCGAGGCTCGTCGCCGAACGCGAAGACGATGCCGACATCGAACAGGAGAACGAGCGCCTGAAAGCCGAGCGCCCGTACCCGCATTCCTGCGGCGGGGTATAATAACGCAACGAAGCCCTCGGCGGATGCGCGCGGCCCCGCGAGGGCTTTCTTTGCCATGACTCTATGTTATGATTCCTCGTACTTCTCGACATCGACCCGGCCGGAGAAAAACACCGCGCCGCCGCCCATATCCGCGAGGCGGTCCGGCGTCAGCGCGTTGACGAGCCGCTTCGTTCCCGGGGCGTCCGCCCACAGCCCTTGGCTGACGACGACGCCCGGCAGCACGCCGTCGCCGCTTGCGACGGTCAGCACGCATTCGCCGCGGCCGTTCCACACCCGGATCCGGTCCCCGTCCCAAATGCCTCTCGCCTCCGCGTCGGCCCGGTTCATATGCAGCTTCGGCGTCTTCTCGAACGTGACGTGCTTCTCGTTGTTCGAGAACGTCGAGTTCAAGAAATGATGGTTCGGGCCCGGAATGAAGACGAACGGCAGCGCTTCTTCCGCTTCGGCGTTCAGCGGCGTATACGTCGGCAGCGGCGGCAGTCCGCGATCAGCCATCTGCCTCGAATACAGCTCGATTTTGCCGCTCGGCGTCGGCAGCTTGCCCGGCAGCGGCAGGCGCGCGCCGACCTTCGCGTAATGGTTTTCGACCAGCTCTTCGTAGCGAATCGATTCCCGGCCGAGCGCCTGACGGATCATCTCCTCGTCCGAATCCCGCAGCGGCGCGTCGTCGTAGCCCATCGCTTCCGCGAGCAGCCGGAACAGCTCCGTATTCGATTTCGCTTCCCCGTACCGCTCGATGACGGGCTGCTGCAATTGCATATACAAGTGCCAGTAGGAAGTATATATGTCCGTGTTTTCGAACGACGACGTCGCCGGCAGCACGAGATCCGCGTACGCCGCCGTCTCCGTCAGGAACAAGTCGTGCACGACCGTAAACAAATCGTCCCGCGCAAGGCCCGCCTTCACCTTGTTCGCCTCGGGCGCGACGACGACCGGGTTGCAGCCGTAGACGAACAGGGATCGCACCCGCGGCGCGCCCTCCAGCAGCTCGCGGCCGAGGCGATTCATGTTCACCGGAGGCGCGGACGCTTGCCGCAGCAAATCCGGCCGCTGCAGCGCGAACGAATCAATCTCGAAATAGCCGCTGTTCGACTTGATCGCGCCGCCGCCCTTGACCTGCCACTGCCCCGTCAACGCCGGCAAACACGAGATCGTCCGGACCGCCATGCCGCCGTTGTCGTGATGCTGCAGCCCGTTCCCGATGCGAATGAGAGACGGCGATACGGAGCCGTACAGCCTCGCCAGCCGGTATATATCCTCCGCCGGCACGCCGGTGATGCCGGCGGCCGTCTCGGGATCGTACGCCTTAACGTGCTCGCGCAGCTCCTCGCTGCCGACCGTGTGCGACGCAAGGAACGACTCGTCCGTCATCCCTTCGGCGAACAGCACGTGCATCAGCGCCAGCGCGAGGGCGGCGTCGGTGCCCGGCCGGATCGGAATGAACCAGTCCGCCCATCGACCGGTCTGATTCTTATGCACGTCGATGACGACGATCGTGGCGCCGTTCTTCCGGGCTTTCTCGGCGATGGCCACCTGATGCATATTGGTGCTGACCGCATTGACGCCCCAGAAGACGAAGAGCTTCGCATGAATCGTGTCTTCCGGGTCCGTGCCGAAACTGCCGCCCATCGTGTACCGATAGCCTTGCGAGCCCGCCGCGTTGCAGATCGTCCGGTCCAACTGTCTGGCGCCGAGCCGATGGAAGAAGCGCCGATCCATCCCTTCCGCGTTGATCAGGCCCATGTTGCCGTAGAAGCTGTAAGGCAGAATGCTCTCCGGGCCCTCGTCGCGGATGAGCGCCTTCCAGCGCTCGGCGATCGTCGCGATCGCTTCGTCCCAGCCGATCCGTTCGAACCGGCCTTCCCCTTTGGTCCCGACCCGCTTCAACGGATATTGCAGCCGCTTCGGATCGTACAATCTTTCGGGCATATGCCGCACCTTGTTGCAGATGTTGCCCTTCGTCACCGGGTGATCCGGATCGCCGTCGATGCGAACGATCTTTCCTCCCGCTTTGTGCACGAGAAGCCCGCATTGATCCGGGCAATCGAGCGAACAGACCGATCGGAACACGCCGTCCGTTTGCGCCGCCATCGTCATCTGGCATCCCTCTCCTTGCTTACCGTAAAATAAAAAGAAGCCCTGTGCGCCAAGGCTTCTGTGCATTTGTATGTATGGTGCGGTCGGAGAGATTTGAACTCTCACGCCTTGTGGGCACTGCCGCCTGAAGACAGCGTGTCTGCCGTTCCACCACGACCGCATATCTCTTGGAGAGACAATAAAAATGATAGCACGCCCTCGAAAAAATGTAAAGAGGGGTTCCTTGGCTCGGACGGTCCGAAACGCCTCTCGGCGAAAACGCAAAAAAACCGGCCGCGCTGTTCGCGCAACCGGCTCTTCCGTCCTGCGATATGCGGTCGGAGGGATTTGAACCCTCACGCCCAGTGGGCACTACCCCCTCAAGATAGCGTGTCTGCCGTTCCACCACGACCGCGTGCAAGAACAAATATACCCGATTGCGAAGCAAAAGTAAAGGCGGGGATCGCTGGCAACTGCGTCGGTCCGGATCTGCTTACGTCCGCGCTCCCGCCGCGATCACGTTCCTGCGGGTCATCGCTTCGGTCTTCACGAAGCAGCTGTCGCACGACTTGCCGTGCGCGGCGCACAATACGCCTTCGGTTTCCCAGCAGTTGACGTCGGCGCGCCCGAAGGCGGGACATGAGCTGCAGATGCTTTCCGGCACGCAGCACATCTCGCTGCAAGCGCCGAGCGATTTCGGGGAATCGACTTGCGCGCGCCGCTTGGACGTGTACCAGTCCAAGAACGCTTGCACCATGTCCGGGTCGAGCTGCTGGCCGCCCGCCGATCGAAGCATTTGCAGCGTCTGATCGAACGTAAGCGGATCCCGGTAATTGCGCCCGTTCACTTTGGCGAGGAACAGCTGCACGACCGCGATGATGCGGGAGCCGATCGGGATGTCCGTCCCCTTCAGCCCCGCCGGGTAGCCGTGACCGTCCATCCGCTCGTGGTGGTGCCGGATGTACGAAGCCGTCCGCTCGTTCCCTGTCGCGAAAGAGACGATCAACGCGCTCACCTCGGCATGCAGCTTCATGAGCTCGAATTCCGCCTCCGTGTACTGGCCTTCCTTTTGAAACAAGTCGCTCGACAGCGCGATCGTGCCGATATGGCTCAGGTACGCGGCTACGGCCACGTCCCGGATGACGTCGTCCGGCAAGCCGAGCTGACGGGCGATGATAATGCTGTACCGGCTCATCAATTCCGAATAGCCGATCGTGTTCGGACTGAGATCGTCCAGCAGTCTGGCGAGCGCCTGCAGCAGCGGAACGTAAGCTCCGGAGCCCCGCAAATACGACTTTTGAGCGCGGGCGAACTGCTCGTAATTTTGCGCCAGCGTTTGCAGAAACAGCAGCTTCCAGTATCTCTCCTGCATCGTCTTGAACCAAAACAGATAGTAATGACTGCCGAAGGAAACGTACAAAACGTGCTTCATGCCGGCGTCTAGCATAGCGGCGGGCAGGTCGCCTTCGACGTCCTGCACTTTGCCGGCGGCGCCCCTTCCGCGGAAAGCCTCCAAGGCAGCCGCGTCGTCCGCGAGCTTCGCCGCGACGTCCGCCGCCGCGCCGGCCGACGACGCGACGCGGCACCTCGGCTGCGTGGCGTCGACGAGGCAGCCGCCGGCGGCTTTCAGCGTATTTAAGCAGAACGGCAAAATTTGCGCGAGCGCTTCGTTTTCCTCTAGAGCGATTTTGCTTAAGTTGACGATGGCGTTCTTCGAGGCCATGGCGATGTGGGCTTGCTCCTTGACCTGCTCCGCCTCGATCACCTCTTCCACCATCGGCCGCACGAAGTCCATCCACCGCTTCAGCTTCCGTTTGGCGCGGCGCGAAATGCGAAGCACCGGACCGAGCCGGATGACGCCCTTGCTGCTGATCGGCAGGACGAGCAGCGGCACTTCGCCTTCCTTCACGATGTCGATGCCCTCGGTCAAAAACCGCTTCTCCGCCGTCGCCCCGGGCTTATAGACGTCCCCCTCGCTCTTCAGGAACGCGTTCGCGTTCGCGGCCGCCTTGCCGCCCCGAAATCGCGACGCCCGCAGCATCAGCTTGTCGTACCGTTCGTTCCGAATATAGAGCGCGTACGTCTGCGCTTCGAATTGGGCGCTCACCCCTTCGAGCACGACCGACATTTTCTGATCGAAGTTCGGTTGGGCGCGAATTTTGTCCAGCCATTCGTACACGGCTTCCAGCTTCTTCACGCCCGCTCGGACTTTCGCGATATACCACGCCGCGGCGACGCAGATCAGCAGCAGCCCTCCCGCGGCTGCCGCAGCCCAAATCAGCTCGACCGCAAGCCGCGTGTCCAGTATGTCTGCCAGGTTCATTCCCCCGCCTCCCTTCGATCCGGTGTTTCGTCGTCGCACCACGCGACGTAGTCGCTCGTCCGGGACAAATGGACGAAGCCGCAGCGCCGCGCGGCCCGCCCTTCCGTCCCGCTTCCTCCGTCCAGACTGACGGCAAACAGCCGCAGTCCGCGTTTCTTTAGCATTTGCAGCGTGTTGATCTGGGCTTCGACCCAGCGGTCGGAGACCAGGGCGTCCCGCCAATCTTCCCAGAGGAAGCCGTCGAGATACTTGGCCGCCGCCGCGAGCGCGTGGAAGCCTCTGTTTTGCACGATCATCAGCGACGGATGGCGCTCCTTGATTCCCGCCAGCAGCTCGAGGTAGCCTTGGATCAGCTCGTTCCGCAGCAGCGCGGAATCGATATGGTCGTCGATGTCGCCCACCGTATCTAAAAATACGGCATCGCACCCCAACGCGACGACGGTGCGGTCGATCTCGTCCAGCACAATCCGCCGATAACGCTCCCGCCGGATATCCATCAAATACGAATCCCATTCCGGAAAGTGAACGCGTTCTCCGCCTCGGCGGAGGAAATCGCCGTCCTGCAGCTTTTCGCCCCTCGCGGCGTTCCATGTCGGCCATTCCATGACCGATACGTAGCCGGCAATTCGCGTTCCCGCCGACTGCAGCGTTCGCACGGCGGCTTGCGTCCAATGGTTCGGCTCGACGATCGCGAAGTCGTAGGCTTTCAAACGCTCAAGAATCGCGTCGTCGACGGCCCCATAGTAAATCATAAAACGATCGATTCGATCCGGAGCCGGCTTCGGACGGGCGCTTCTTCCCGCTTCCTCAAGCGCGCCGGCTTCTGCGGCCGCGGCTTCGGTCTTTCCTCGCATGTCCGAACGCGTTGACGCTTCCGTATAGATCAAACAAGTTTCGCACGATTTGCCGTGCAGCCTGCAGCGGTTCGCTTCGGTTTCCCAGCACGGGCGATCCCGCCGCCCGAAGGCCGGGCAGCCTTCGCACAGCTCGGAAGGGGTGCAGAGCAGATCCCAGCAGGCGGCGATCGGCTCGCGGTCAGACCGCGCCCCCTCCCGCTTCCGGGCGAGCCAGCGGATGAACGCGGCGACGGCCTCCGCATCGAGATGCAGGCCGGATAACGCCTCCAGCTTTTCGATCGCCTTGTCGAAAGGCAGCGGGTCCCGCCCCTTCCGACCGTGCACCGCCGCCAAAAACGTCTGCACGACGGCGATGACCCGAGCGCCGCGAGGGATGTCGTCCCCGGTTAACCGGTCGGGATATCCGCCCCCGTCGATCCGTTCATGGTGATGGCGAATGGCCGCGGCCGTATCCCGGCTGCCCAAGACGGACTCGACGAGCAGGGCGCCTAGATCCGCATGCCGCTTCATCTGCTCGTATTCCGATTCCGCGAACCGCCCTTCCTTCGTCAGCAGCTCGACGGGAAGCGCCGCCGCGCCGATATTGCTGAGGTGAGCGGCCAGCGCGGTTCGCTGCACCTCTTCGTCCGGCCATCCGAGCTCCTTCGCGAGCACGGCCGCGTACCGGCTCATTTGCTCCGCATGCCCGACGGTCCAAGGGGTCATGCCGTCCAGCAAATCCGCGATCCGTTTCAGCGCGTCCGCCTTTCGGCCCGCACGAAAGGCGCCTTCGCGCTCGGCATAATAGCGCTCCGCCCCGCGGCAGCAAGCCTCCAGAAATTGCGCGGCCCGCTCCGCATCCCAGCCGAACGGAAGCCGAACGGCGCGGAACGCCAGCCGCCGCGTGCCGGAGGGGGTTCGGTACCGGCAGCGGAACACGTGCCTTCGCGGGTTTTCCGCCGTCTCCGCGGCGACGCTCGCGCCCTCGTCCGCTTCCGGGCCCCCTTCGTCGAGCTCGATCGGCTCGAGATCCAGCGCGGCCGCGGCCAACCGGAAGCCATGCCGCACGGCTTCCTCCGGGTCCGACACGAGCTGACTGAGCCTGCGCCACGCCTCGCCCGCGATGCCGGCTTCCTTCGCCTCTTCCTCCAGCCGATCGACCTCCAGCGCCCAGCCGGCCATCGGAGCGATCGCGTCCGCCGCGCGAGCGGCCCGCTCCGCCGCCCTCCCGCCGCGCTTCGCGATCGGCCCCGCCAGCACGAGCACCCGGTTCTCCGCCGCTGGAATTTGCAGCAGCAGCGCTCCTTCCTCGCGGATCCACGAGAACGGCCGGTCCACCGCGCGGTCCGCAGGCAGCGCCGCCGGCGGCAAATACGGCTCGCCGGCGTAGGGCACCAAACCGCTGTAGGACGGCGCGGCTTGCCCGACATCCGCCTTCGCATGCCGGATCGCCCTAAGCGTATATTTCCGTGCGGAACGATCCAACACGTAAAGCGCGTATACCGGCGCCTCAACGTATTGGGACAGTCCGTCCAGCAGCCACTGCGCGTTATTGTCGAAGCCGAGCTTCGGGTGCATCCGCGAGTGAAGACGGCGCAGCTCGGCCAGCTCCTCCGCCTGCCGCCGGCTCATTCGGCGCCATGCCATCGCCGCGGCGGCCGAGACGCAGGCGGCGATCCCGAGGACGAGCGCGGTGAGATCGACCGCATGTACGTTATCGTATGGCACGGTACGGTCTTCCCTCCCACTCTTCGACTCGTGATCGGAATGAAGCTTATTCCGTCAAATTTTTCAGCAAATCGCTGAAAATCGGCTTATCCCAAACGAGTTCCGCTTTTTTCTCTTCCGGAACTCCTCTATAAATATAGTATATCTTCACTTTATCGTCTTCGTAAAAGACCTGAAGATCTTTGTTGAAAGATTGGTATTCCGACAGCCATTCCCGCAGCTCCGCGTACTCCGCCTCTCTCCGCGCATAGTCGGGTACCATTGACTCGTATATGACGGAGTTCGGATCGTGGCGAAACACTTCTTTCTCTTCGACGATATAGATGTGATAGGACACGTTCGGATCGGGAGCGATTTGATCCCTGCGCGTTAAAGGGAACGCTTGGGGCTCGAATTCCGAAATCAACGTCGAAATGTACTGATGCCTTCCGTTGCCGAGCGAGAGCGAATACCCTTCGACTTGGGAAAATACGATCCACGTATTATCGTAATGGCGCTTCGCCATTTCCAAATACTGTTCCGCCGCGGAATCCCACATCATCTTATAGGGAATGATCGGCGTAAGCCGAATGGACAGCGCCCAGAAGGCGATGGCCGCGGCAGCCGCCAAGCATTCCGCAACGAATCTGAGGCGTTCCTTCGATCGAAACAAGGCGGAAGCCGCAGCATGCCACGCCACCCCGAGAGCCAAGCAAGTCGCCACCGTCCAAGCCGCGTCGCTTCGCGTCTGGATGACCACGTTCTGCGTCAGCGTCCCGCCATACCAATAAAGGAAGAAGCACAGGGCGACGAACAGCACGACGAAGCCGTACGCGAACCGCCGGTCCCGGCGGCCGAACAGCGCGGCCAGCGCGACGACCGCTAGGCTGACGAGCCCCGCGTAATCCCATCGGTTGAGCGGCGGAGGCGTAAATTGGGCCTGCGCCAGCAAAAATTCCGAAGAGGTCGAATGCAGCCCGGCGCCGAACAACATCCCGTAGACGATCGGAATAAACACGACGACGACACAGGCAATGCCCGTCGCCGCGCCGATCCAAAACTTGCTGACGCCTTCCCGCCCTTGGAAGAGCGCCATCAGCATCAGCAGCCCGAGCCCCAAGCCCGCATAGCCGAACGAGATAAAATGAGTGAAGCCCATGACAGCGCAGCCCGCCGCCCCGGTCCACAAATCCTGCCGGTTCCCGTTCGCGAAGTACTTGGAGAAGAAGTAAAGCGTCGGAAGCAGGAACAGCAGCGCGAACTCCTGCGGAAGCGTCGCCGCTTGGCGCGCCCAAGCATCGCCGACGCCGTGCAGCGGCTGGCCCGCCAGCCCGTACGCCGCCGCCGCGGCGACGGCGGCGATGCGGCCGCCGCCCGTCCATCTCGAGACGACGAAGTACAGCCCCGCCGCAATCAAGCACGTACTCGTGGCGCCGAAATATTTGACGACGTACAGAGTGTCGATTTGAGCGAACTTTTGAATGAACGCCATAAAAATAAATTGCCCTTGCGGGTAAATGCCGCCGACGAACAATTCGCGCTGGATGATATATTTCGTCCACAGCAAAATGACGGCCCCGTCGGACATCGACGGCGCGGCGCTGTGCAGCGGGTCGTACCATCGCACGTACGCCGCCATCCCCATCGCGGCCAGGAACAACCCGACGGCGATCAACTTCGCCGGAGACATCCGGCGCACCGTCAGCCGCTTGTCGGTCCAGACCTTCCTCCCGAGCATATACTTCCATTCCAGCTTGAGCCGGAACGCGATTTCGACCAAATCGTAAAAACGAGCGCCGATCGCCGTGTACACGTCGACGCCCTTGTCCTTCTTCGGCGCGATATACGATCGCAAGATAAGGAACACCAAAATACCCATGATGGCCAACACTTCGAACAGCTTCGTGACGACGAGCAAATAGCCGAGCGCCATGTACAGGCAAGCCGCTTTCAGCGCGCCTGCGGCCAGCGTCTCCAGTCGGTCCTCGTAGGCGGTTCGGAAGATGAGCTTCGGAACGACGATCAGCAGCAGCCACCAGGCGAACGCGTAGTGAACGAGATGAAACAAATGATTCGCGACGCTCGAATACATGCCGCTCCTCCTCCCTTAGCCGGCCGCATATAAGTAGTAATCCAGCTTATTGAGGACCTTCAGCATGTGACGCACCGACAAGACGGCGAAGACGATGCTGCCCGCCAGCAGCCCGAAAATCGCCGTGTCGTATTCGAACCAGCGGCTCAGCAGAAAGCCGACGAGCGCGTTGACGCCCACCGCCGGAATGATCGATCGGTTGACCATGTCCGCTTGGGACAGCGAAAACAAAATGACCGCGTTCATCAAGGCGATCGCCAGAATGACGTAAGCGATCAACGCGACGACGAAGACGAATTCCGTCGTGTCCGAGCTGATCAACGGCTTCCCGGCATACCCCACATACCAATCGTTCGCGAGATGCATGCCCTTCCACACGAGCGCCGCGCTCGCGACCGACGTAACGACGATCACGCCGAACATTTTAAAATAAACTTTCTTAAAGAAGCGGTTCATGCGATCCGTCTCCGCTCCCCAGTACTGCTTCTGACTGTCTTCCAGGTCGAGCATCAGCTTATGCACGATGACCTCGCTGACGCCGAGCGGCACCATCAGCACGAGCAGCGCGAAGTCGAGCCCCAGCTCGTATTCCCCGCGAAACCAAATAAAGTACGGCATATACGAATCATGGGCGGACCAAGCGTTGATCCGGTCGATGAATAAGAAAAAAAAGTAAAGAAACCCGTATATAAAATACGGCATGACCGAATATACCGTGATGGACATGCGGGGCAGCTGCGGAGTAATGCCCTTCTCCTCTTTCCGTTCCGCGACTTTGAAGAAGTACAGGACGAGCAGCATGCCCGTCGCCGAAACGATGCTGATCGAAATGAGCTGGGCGAAAATGATGTCGAGCGGCGTAAACGTCATGAGCAAAAACACGATGAATATGCCCATGATGATCAATCCGGTGAACGTCAGCTCCCGCCTCAAAATGTACATGACCGTCACGGACAGCCAAATCGATGTCAGGAAGAAGAAGTACAGGACGATGTACATGAACATGTTCATCGGAAATACGTTAAAGACGACGTTAAAGCCGTAGATCAGCACGCAGGTGACCAGACAGGTCACATACCCGGCCCGGATGAATTGGAACGTCACCCTGCGGCCCATATTGTAATAGCCTTGGAATAAATAGAAAAACCCTCTTCGCGCGATCGCCTGCGTATAGCCGCCGACGACGATAAAGCTGAGGATCGTCCCGATCGCGATGCACGTCGCCAGCTCCACGGTCAAATACTCGTAAGACCAGAGGGAGAACTTCAGCGTCAGCATCGAGACTACGGATATGGCCATCGGCAGCGCGAAAATGACGCCGCGCAAAAAGCTCTTCGTCAGCTCGAACGTGACGTATACCATGTTGCGCTTCGGGGGCGGTTCGAACGGCGTCACGACGACGCGCTGTTGGATATGCTCCCAAATCGTATCCGCCAGCTCGAATACGTCCTGCATCCCGAGCTGCTCGCTCGCCCGGCTGTCGTTCCAACCCATGGACTCCAGCAGAGCCGCGATCTCGAATCGGTCCTCGGGGAACATGTTCCGTTTCTGCACTTCCTCGACGACCCGTTCGTACAGCGCCCTGCGATTGTGCACCGCGAGCGTCATTGCCTATCCCCCTCGCTTAAAGAGGGTACGATCATATGAACGATCAAATCGGGCAGCTTCCCTTCGCGGTCGGCATCCTGCACGATTTGCGGCGTGATGACCTGATGTTTGGCGGCGATCAAACGGCCGTCATGCGCATACAGCGCCTCGCCCGCCAGCTTCCCGACGATATACCGGTTCCGGATCGCGACGATCTCCTCGCTAAGCGCCGAACTCCCTGCCGGCTCGGATTTCGCCCGATCCGTCTGTTCGACGCGAGCCGCGGCGGCCGGCGGCGGAGACGCCGATGGCTCGGGCTGAGCGGCCGCGGTCGGTTGAACCGCCGGAGGCGGAACCGAAGGCGCGATTGAACCCGCCGGAGTCGAGGACGCTTCGTGCGGCGTCTGCGCGGATTTCGCGGTCTGGCTTCCGAAAAATTCGGACGATCTGCTCTCCGCTCTCTCTTCCGCCGCGTAGGCCTCATCCTCTAAGCTTCCGTCCAAATATTCGTGAATGTCCCCCCAGAACGTCGATGGCTTCGTCTTTTTCGCAGTCGGCGGCGCCGATTGCTCCCGCTTTCGTTGAACGTAACGGGCTGGCGCCAGCGGGAGGACGGAGCCGAGGGAAGAGGCGGCCTGAAGCTCCCGCTCCGCCGCGGGCTCTTCCTCCCGCTCCTCCCGTCGCTCTTCCGGCTCCTCCCGCTCCGCGGGCTTTTCTTTCTCGAGCGCCCGCTCCTGCGCGAGATCCTCTTCCGGCGCTTGCTTCTCCACGATCGTTCGCAGCTTGAATTGGATGACCTTGGCCCGCTGGTGGAGAGCGGCAAGCTCCTGCTCGCCCCTCTCCAGCGGGGATGGCTCGGACGCCGCTTCCGGCTCGGCTTCCGCGCGCGCTTTGGCGGCGGCCGCCTCGGCGAGCGAAGCGTCGCTCTCCTGCGCGGCCTGCTGTGCGTCAGGCATCGCCTCCAAGCGCTCGACCTTGCGAAGCATCTCGCTTAATTCCTCCAGCAGGTCGCGGAACGTCTCCTCGTACGTGCGCGCCTGCCCCTCGACTTGCTCCAGCCGCTTGCGGGACTGCTCCTCTCTCGCACGCATCTTGGCCAGTACCGCGTCCGCTTCCAGCTCGCCCAGCGCGCGCAGCGCCTTCTTGCTCTGCGCGAGACGGGCGCCGGCGGCGTCGAACTGCGCTTCCCGGCTTCTGCGCTCTTCCAGCTCCGTTTCCAGCCGGGCGGCTTCTTCCCGCAGCGAATCCGCCTCCTTGGCAAGCTCCGCGATCCGGTTGCGAAGCTTCGCCGTTTCCAACTCCTGCAAATGCTTCAGCTTGCGGAAATATTCCGCCGTCTTCTTCGGATGAAGACCGAACAATCTCCTCCGGAGCGGTTTCTTCCAATCGCTCATCGTTCCACCCCCTGCCGCGGCGCCCGCATCGTTTATTCCTCTTCCTTGCTGCGCTGCTCAGCCTTCTCCGCGACGTCCTGCAGCCGCTTCCTCATATCGGATACCATGGATTGTTGACGCTCCAGCAGCAGCGTCTCCAGCTCCCGATGTTTCGCCATCGCCGCTTCGTACCGTTCCGTCGCTTCCTGGACCTGCATCGTCGCCGCCATGTGCTCCTCCAGCAGCTCCTTCGCCAGCGCATCGCCGCGCTCCGGCGCGGCGAGCTCCGCTCGCATCCGGTCGATCTCCGCGCGAAGCTCGGCGCATTCCCGCTCCAGCGTTTGCAATTGCGTTACTAACCCGCTATTGAGCGCTTCATGGGACTGTTTGCTCTGTTCGATCGCATCCTCTACCGACTTCGGAGAGTAGCCCCATAAAGCTCTTTTGGTCACTCTAGTCATCGCCGTTCCCCTTTTGCCCGCAGCGTCACGCGCTTCGGCCCGCCGCGCCGCCCGCTACCAGGGCGACGTAGGCTTCATACTTATACAGCTCTTGGAACGCCTTGTCGTACTCGCCGATCCGATTGAACGCCTGTGCGATTTCGGCCATAAGCACCGGCGCGAGCACGGAATCCGGCTGCAGCCAGAGCGCTTTCTGGAACTGCACGATCGCTTTCTGGTCGTACCCGCTCGCGGCGAGCGCGTAGCCTTTCTCCATCAGAAGCTTCTGCTCCTCCAATGTCGACGCGGCGCGCGCCGCCGGCTCCTCCGTCTTCGCGGCCGCGGCCGGCATCCACTCTTCCGCCCGAACAGCCAATTTAATGTAGCTCTTCAGGTGAAGCTCCAGCACCCGGTCGAGCGTGAACAGACTAAGCGCTCTTTGCCGGCCTTCTCTGCCCAACTCTTCGCGCAGCTCTCGATTGCGCAGCAGCTTCATCAGCGCCTCCGCCATCTCCCGGCTGTCGCGCGGAGACACTAACAGCCCCGTGTCGCCCAGCGCTTCTTTCACGCCCCCGACGTCCGTCGCGACGACGGGCTTGCCGGTCATCATCGCTTCGACGACGGAATACGGGAACGCCTCCGAAATGCTGGAGAGCGCGATCACGTCTCCGCTTTGATACGCCGCGGACGTGTTGCCGGTATGCCCGGCGAAAATGAACGAATTCCCGAGCTGCAGCTCTTCCTTCAACGCCAAACATTGCTCGTAATACGCCGGTACGGATACGGAACCGTAAACGACGAATTTCGTCTCCGGCATGCTCTCCTTGACCGCGGCGGCGGCCCGCATGAAGGTCATGATGTCTTTGATCGGGTCGATGCGCGCGACCATGACGACGGTCGGCGTCGCCTGCGGCGCCGGGGGCGCCTCCGTGAACACCTTCTCGTCCACGCCGTTGTAAATGACCTTGACGTTGGAGGGAGCGACGCCGAACCGCGTTTCCCATCGCATGTTGTATTGGCAGACGGGAGACACTTGATCGGCGAACGCGTAGTTCATCGTCGTGATCGATTGGACGAACCGGATCAAGAACGTGCTTAAATAGGAAGAATATCCGTTCCTCGACAGCGATAAATACTGCTCTCTCAAATAAACGCCGTGCTCCGTGAGCAGGTAAGGCGTATTGTTCGCCAGCTTCGACAGTACGCACGGAATGCCGCAAAACGCGGCGGCCGACGAATGCGTGACATGAACGTCGGGAAGCGGAGTATTTAAAATATTAAGAAATCTGTAAATCCATCCGAGGCTTTGGTTCAGGCCGTAAATGTCCGGCTGACCGATCCGGTTTTCCTTGTCCGCGGAAGCCCGGAGGATGATGTCCTTGAACGTGTTCCAAGTCAATTCGGACTTGAAGGTGACTTTGTATTCGTAATACTTAAAATACTCATGCATGCGCAGCAAAGTTTCGGCGAATCGAACCGGTTGTTTGTGCTGAGCGATAATTTCTAAAATCAACTCGCGAAAGAGCGGAATGAAGTTTTTCTCGATATCTTGACTGTGCGTCGCATGCTTCATTTTATAGATATGAGAGAATGGCGTTTCCAAATGCTCCGCCGGCTCCTCCGTGCCCCACAAAGGCATTTTGATCAATGCCGACGGATTCGGAAGCTGGAATTTTTGCGTCACGAAAGGGTTCATCAGCACGCTGTAAATGACGTAATCGACGGAAGTAAGCTTTTGAATCAAAATGTCGCACCACGTGCTTACGCCGCCTTGGTGAAACGGATACGTCCCTTCCGTAGCCAGCATGACTTTTATCCTATCATTCACGGCGCCTCCCCCTTTCTTTTTATACTAAAATCTAGAAAAATTATATGGTTCGCATGGTTAAATTTCAACGAAACATGCGCTCTAACCTGTAAATACAAATAAATCTTAACACAACCAGCTAAACAAAAAATGAACAGCGATACCGATCGGTTCCGTTGTTTCCTCCGCCGATTATGTTATCATGAAGCTAAAACGCACCGGCGACCGAGGGACCGCAATGCATATCATCCGGCGATTCATTATTTTGCTTCGACCGCATTACAAGCAAGGAGCGGCGATTTCCGCGCTCATGCTGCTTTCCACGGCGTTGACGACGATCAGCCCGTTTTTTTATAAGGAACTGATCGATCAAGGCATCCTGAACGGCGATTCGCGCACCCTATTCGCCATGCTGCTCGTCATCGGACTGTCCATGGCGGCGCAGGAAGCGATCTATTTGCTTCGGATCCGCTTTCAAATCCGGCTGCGCAAAGATTTATTCGTTCGGCTGCGCCTGCAGCTGTACGCCCATTTCATGCGTTTGCCGCAATCGTTTTATTCGGAGCGTCACAAAGGACGACTCCTTTCCAGAATAACATCGGACGTGGAAGCCGTCCAAAACCTTCTTCTGGATAAGTTTGTTTCTTTCGGCCAAAGCTTGTTCGTCGGCCTGTTCATTTTCGCGATCATTCTGATCGTCGATTGGCGCATGGCGGCGGCGTCGACCGCCGTGCTGCCGCTGCTCTACCTCATTTACGTCCGTTTCCGCGCCAAGCTGTCCGAACGCAGCCGGAAAGTGCAGGAAAAACAAGAAGCTCAGATGGAAAGATTGCAGGAAGATTTGGCGATGGTGAAAGCCATTCAAGCGTATTCCGTCGAGGAGCGGCACATCGATCTAGCGCGCGAGGTTCTGTATGAGACGGAAGACGCAAGGAGCGAATTCAGCCGCACTTACGCGCGCGCCTCCTCTTCCACGGTCGTCATTAACATTGTAGGGTTAATCGTCATTTGGGGAATGGGCGGCGTCGCCGTCATGGAGCAGCGGATCACGTTGGGCACGCTTGTGGCCGTATCTTTTTATCTCAACTATATCATCGGCTTGTTCTTCAACGCTTACTACGCCGTGATGGGCTTTCATGTATCGGCGCCGGCGGCCCGGCGCATCTTCGAAGTGTTGGACAAGCCCCTGTCGGATTCGCCCGAAGAGGGTACGATGCCAGCGTCGTTTCGCGGGGCGGCCGTCGTGTTCAAGGACGTTTCGTTCGCATACGATAAAGGAGCGAAGCCCGTCTTGCAGAGCGTCGACGTATCTTTGTCTCCGGGGGATTTCGCCGGCGTCGTCGGCGGGAGCGGGCAGGGCAAGACGACGCTCGTCAACCTGCTGTTACGCTTCTACGACCCTGACCGCGGGGCGATCGAAATCGGCGGAACCGACATCCGGAAGTTTCGGCTTGCGGAGCTACGCCGGCAGATCGGCTATATTCCGCAGGAGGACCTGCTCTTCAACGCGTCCATTCGCGAGAACATCGTCATGGGCCGCGCCGGCGTTACGGAGGAGCAGTTCGTTCGGGCCTGCCGGCTCGCGAAGGTGCACGAGTTCGCCGAACGGCTGGAGCTCGGCTACGAAACTTCCGCGGGACAGCAAGGCCAGCGCCTGTCCGGCGGACAGCGGAAACGGGTGCTGATCGCGCGAGCGCTGCTGGAGGATCCGTACCTGTTGGTCTTCGACGAAGCTACGGCATCGCTCGACGAAGACGCCGAACAGGAAATTCTCGAGTCGATCGCCGCCTTGTCCGCAGGCCGCATCATTCTCTTCATCTCGCATAAGCTGAGAAATTTGTCCTACGCGAACAAAGTGCTGGTGGTGGAGAGCGGCACGGTTCGCACCGTAATGGATAAAAATGAAATACAAAAAATGGTTGAAAAGTACTAGTGCTGTTGATATGATCAATCTAAAATCACCGATGGAGGTGAATCGATTCATGTCGGAAAAACTTCAATACGAAAGACCGGTCCTCACGAAACACGCGCAGTTGAGGGAAGTTACCCTCAGCAGCTTGGGCGGCAATGGCAACGGTAACGGCAATGGCGGCGGTCAAGGCAACAACGGCGTCGGCAACGGCGTAGACACGGCGCCCGGCAATTCAGGCGGCACGAACGGCAACAACGCCGACGGCTCGAACTAATTCCTACAACCTCATCGATTTTTCTTGCCCATTGCCGTTAACCCTTTAACGGCAATTTTTATTGCCGAAACCGCGTATTTGAAATAGCTCCCTCCGTAATGCAAATCTAAGAACATCCTGCTCGGCCGAACGATTTGGGACGCGGCTTTCCATTTCAATGCGAGGCCCGGCGTCGTGACGAACTGGATGAAAAAGCGGTCGAACCCCGTTCGCTGCGCGGAGCTCGTGCGGAACACCCATGTTTCGAAAGCGCCCGCTTTCACATCCCGCTTGCCCCACTCTTCCGGGATGTCGATCCCCGCCAACTCGGATGCTTTGCGGAGCGCATACGCGATCGGCAGCCGCAGGCGATGCCGATCCGCGATGCTGCCGAACGCCTGCCAATCGAATGCGTCGCCTTTCTGGCGCAGCAGCGCAGCAATATCGCAGGCGGACACCTGCCAATTTTCGAAGTGATGCTGAAACAAGTGAAGCGCAAGATGCGTGAGCAGCAGTTCCGGGCGGAGGACGGTCATCGTTTGGCCGTTCTCCATCGTTATCGTCTCCGTATTGGCGAATACGACGTCTGACGTCAGCGAGCCGAGATACGGATACGGCCCCAAGGAAAAGTGCACGTCGATCGGCACGACGGGCGCCGAGCGCGTCGAATACGTGATTTTGTTGGAGATATGCAGATGCGTCCATTGGTCGATACCGACGTCGAAAGCTTCGTAGCCCATGTCGCGGAGCACCGTTGCCAGCCGCGGAAAATCGGCGATGTCGACCAAGAGATCGATGTCGTCCACCGGACGCAGCCCGAACGGGTACGCCGTTTGGATGAGATGCGCCCCCTTCAGCACGACGGATCGAATGCCGACCTCCGTAAGGCGGCGCAGCAGCTCCGCGAGCCGGTGGCGAATGAACAAATTGCGCGCCCCGACCTCGCGAATCAGCGCTTTGCTTTCGTCGTCCGCCGTCTCGTAGTCGATACGCCCGCCGTTTCGAGTATATCGAATGAGCGGAACTCTATATTTCTCTTCCATGCTGCCGTTCCCCCGCCCTGGACATAAATTCGCTCGCCACCGCATGCCATCTCTCCCGGTCTCCGCCGAGAACGATCCTCCCCGCGGGAAGACGGACGAGCTCGGACAGAAACTGAAACTGCGCTTTCGTCGTGTCCGGATCGAAGCACACCAGCGTAAGCGGCAGCAGCTCCAGCAGCGCTTTGCCGGCCGGGATCGGTTCGACCCGGCTGCGCTCCTCCGGCGCCCACTGCGGGAACAGCAACCCCTTGAGCGGGCTGGACAGCCGGGTGCGTTCCGGATACAGCCGCCGGACGTCTACGTCGTTTTTCCGTCCGCCCGCTGCGCCGGATAAGGAGGCGCTTTCTTTCATCTCGGGAAGATGAGCCACGTTGGAGGCGAACAGCTTGGCCGGTTCGTAGAGGCCGAGCAGCTCGAAGCCTTCCGCCGTTCTCCTCAGGAAGGTGCGGTCGTCGGAGTGGAAGTCGAACCCGTGGTGCATCAGGTGTACCGACAACGTCGATTTGCCTTGGCCGGATTTGCCGGCCAGCAGCAGCCCGAAGCCGCCCGCGCTGACGGCGCCGGAATGACAAACGTACAGCCCTTCTTGGCGCATCAGTTCGAGCATCGGATGAAGGAAATCTTCCAGATCCCATTGGGACGCCGTCAGCAGCGGAGCGTACGCGTATCCGATGATCGTTCGCTTCGCCCGGTCCACGATGGAGGTGCCGGTTCGCTTGCCCTCCACGATCCACAGCCCGCCGTCGACGTAATATTTCGCCTCGTTGCTCTCGTGCATCGGTTCGGCGCGCTCATCGACCCGGTACGGAATCGGGCTGCCGATCGGAACGTCGTAAATGACGACATCGATCGTCGGCGGCGCATCGTCTCGATCCGCGACCTCGAAGTCGTTCAGCCATCGAGTTATCGCTTCCAGCAGCGATTCGTTGTCCGCGGCGATGTCCACGACGACGTGCGCGATCGCGAACCGTTTGTTGGTGAACGTCATGTTCCGTTCTCTCCCGAAGAATAAATCACGCGATATTTCGATACGAATTCCTCCGTATCGGCGAATACGTCCCCGCCGACCGTCAACCAAGCATGGCCGTCCAGCTTCTCGTCGCGTTTGTGAACGCCGATATGAATCCGGACGCCGCGGACGCCGCTGATCAGCAAAGTATAGTATAAAAGGAGGCTTCTTTTGAGGCAGTTGTTGCGGATGACGAAGAGCGGGAACCGGGACAACTTGTTCGCGGCGTCGATTCGGCGCTTCAGCAGCGGTTCCGGCACCGGTTCCGCGGCGCGCTCCGCTTCGATCCGCCGCAGCAGCGCCGGCAGCTTCGCGAACGGCAGCGCGGCCCAAATCGCAAGCGCCGCGCATACGGCGCGCATCCAAACGCTCGCGGCGCCGTCCGCGTCAGTTCGCCGCATCGACGATCAACAGCTTCTCGTCGGCCATGTGCTCGACGAATTGAACGACGTCCCGCTCGATCTCGTCCGGCGCATCGAAAGCGGCCCGAAGCTCCGTTATAATATCAGCGATCGACCGCTGCCCGTCGCAGCGCTCCCATACCGCCGCACCGATCGGGTTCGTGCTGTAATAGTACCCATTGTTGAGGTTCAGCAGAATCGTATCCGGAGGCATGGATTGAAACATAATGTCCTGCGCTTTGCGCGGACGGCTCTGCATCGTGACAGCGGTCATCGGTCGATTCTCCTTTAAGAGAAAGTTTCACATAGTAAACTTTATACCGAACCTCTTCGTTGTTCAAGTATCCTTTTTTTCAATGAAAAAAGGACCTTTACCCCAATGGTAAAAGTCCTTGCCGTCGAACGTAATGCGGTCGGTGGGATTTGAACCCACACGTCCAATGGACACTACCCCCTCAAGATAGCGTGTCTGCCGTTCCACCACGACCGCGTATGAAAAGTGAGCCATGAAGGACTCGAACCTTCGACACCCTGATTAAAAGTCAGGTGCTCTACCGACTGAGCTAATGGCTCATGGTGACCCGTAGGGGATTCGAACCCCTGTTACCTCCGTGAAAGGGAGGTGTCTTAACCCC